>NZ_CP142136.1:600000-900000 GCF_035918255.1 Mesomycoplasma ovipneumoniae
TTTTCTCTTAAGTCTTAAAGATACTGGTGAGGTGTTTAAACAAATTCAAACAAGCCAGTCTAAATCAATAAAAGCAAAAATTCAGTACAAAAAGGTTGTCCAAGGTAATGAGGCAAAAGAAACAATCCAAGAAGTTATTGCCACTTTAGGAAGTGCCCAAGGGCCAGAGAAAGAATCAAATGATTCAACCGAACAAAACACAACATTTAAATTTACTCTTACTAAACTTGAACCTTTTGCCCAATATTATATTACTAAAATTGCTTATGATACAAATGATCAATTAAGCAATGTTTTAACTACTAAAAATCAAAATGATGGCGATGAAAATTCAGGACTCTTTAATTTTTCACCTCAGGCTGAAGAAAAACGGGCATTTTTAACTTATCCAGCTAAAGTTGAAGTAAAGTCAATTGAAATTCAACCTGACTTTAGTCAAAACAATGCAAAACTAACAATTAAATTTGACGAAAAATACAAAGCTTTTCTTGATACATACAATAAACTCAAAGTTAACTATACAAGTCCAAAAGGTTTAGGCCAAAGTGTTGAAATTGACAAAACTAACTTTGATTCAATAAGAAATGCAACCTCTCAAGAACCAATGGTTGAAGTAACAATTAATAATATTAATGAACCAGGAAAATATGTTGTTGAATCACTTGAATTTGCCGATGAAAAATCGACTTCAACTTTACTTTCTAGTTTAGAATTGCCACCTGTTGAAATTAAAGAATCAGTAACAATTGCAAAACGTAGTTTTTATACAAATACAAAAGTAGTTGCAATTCGTAAAAAGGCAATTTCAGAAACAACTGCAACAATTGAATTAGTAATTGAAGACCCAAATGGTTCATTTATTGGTAAAAAAGTAAAAGGAACTTTTACTTACCAGGCTAATCAAGCTAGTCAAACAAAAGAAGAAAGTGAAACAATTATTGCTGATGAAATTGAAAAAACTTCAAAAGTAGTTTTCCAATTAAAAGGTCTGTCTAAAAATACTGACTACAGCATTACTTCTTTAGTTTTTGATCAAAGTCAAACCCCTCAAGGACAAAATGCTGGCGGAGATACTAGCCAATTTAATAATCAACAAAACATTGAATTTAATGACGAACAAATTAAAATAAATGCTAACGCAGACTCAAGCCAGCCCCAAGAAGTTGCTGAAATTAAACAATTTAAAACAACTTTTGAATCAGCAACAGCTCTAGGAATTACTTACCAATTAGATCAAACCCAGGATGGTAAGCCTTGGCAAAAAGCAAAAGTTAGAGTGTTTTTCTCAAGTCAGGACAAACCACTTGAAGAAAAGTTGACAAAACTTAAATTAGTTTATAAATCTTCAAAACAAGGAATTTCAAAAACATCAACAACTTTTGTTAATGCTAAATTATTGTCAACTCAGACTCAACAAGGTCAGCCACAACAAAATTGATTAAATAACCAACCAGATGAGGCTCATTATTATTATGAATTTGATCTTGATAATTTAGATGCGGGAGCCCAATATACAATAATTGGTCTTGAAGATGAAGCTGAAAAAATTAAAATAATTATTCCTGACCCTAATGCACCAATTGCAGTTAATTTTTCATCCCAAGCAAGTCCTCAGTCTTCATTTAGTTTTAATACTGCGCCATTAATTACAAAAATGACTTATGTTCCTAGTGAAAAAAGTATTAAATTAATTTTAGCTGTTGAAAACTCACAAAAATTAGACTTTTCTAATCATAGAGCCACTATTAAATACAAAAAACTTGAAAATAATCCAAGTTCTTATGGCTGGCAAGATCCAACAAGCAAAGGTAGCGGCAATGATTTAAGTGATACGGTTGAGACAATCACAGTTAGAGTACCTCAAAGACAACAAGACCCAACTAACCAGGCTAGTCAACAACAAAATGAAGAAAATTTTGGAATTACCTTTTTGGAATTTGAACTAGGAAACCTTGAAAAAGGTTCTTGGTATTTAATTGAAGAAATTAGTCTTTCAACTAGAGGGGCAAACCCGACGCCCTTAAGTCTTTATCTTGACAAAGAAAAAATGGAACCTCAAGATAAAAAAACGGAAACATCTGAATTAGAAAAATGACAAACAATTGTTAATACAACAATTGAATCAACAACAATTCAAAATGTAACCACTTCAACGACAACTGGTTCAAATATAAGTGTTGATAACAAACCAAAAAATACTGCCCAATTAACTTCTGGACATTTCCAAATTGATCTTGATAGTACTGATCTAGTTTTCCTAAAAGATAAATATAATATTCAACTTGAGCTTGAATCAGTTGAAAAGAAAATCTTTTATACTGAATCTAAAGAAATAACTGACACAAATACAAGCGCTGGTGCTGGACAAAATACACAAATTATTCTTGAAGCTAAAGGTCTTATTCCTGGAGATAAATATACAATTAAAAATTATATATTTAATTTAAAAGAAGGAGACCAAGAGAATTTTGCCGTTCGCTTACCACAAAAATTAAAAGTAACTCCACCTGATAATAATGATAGCATTGATTTAAAAACTCAAAATGCAATTAAAGCAATTAAATATGATGCTGTCTCAGAAGGAACAACTAATATCGATGTTGAGTTTTACAATAATAATGGTGAGCTGAATAATAAACAATTAGAGTTATCAGCTGAAATTGACGAACATTTTGGAAATAAATATCTCCCTAAAAGTTGAGGAGACGCTGATAAAAAAGTAACTAAATCAAGCACTTTAACTCCAATAGACGGACAAATTGTTTCAACATTAAGATTTGAAATTACTTCTGGACTTAAAAAAGCGAAACAATATATTATTAAGTCAATTAAACAAAAAGATGCAACTCAGGGTGGCATAGGAGCTCAAGCTTCATCTGGTGGTGCTGGCGGAACAGCAATTACTTTTGATACCCCAATTAAAGAAGAAACAGCATTACAACGTAAGTTTTATTCAAAAGCTGAAAAAACTAAATTAATTAATACTACAATTAGTGATGTTACAACCGATTCAGCAACAATTACGCTAGAATTTGACAAAGATGATGCTTTCTTAAAAGATGATCTTGTTACTTTGTATTTAGAAAAAGGTGATAAATCCCAATCAATTGGTGCTACAACCTTAATTACCACCCCTACTAACTCATCAGGCGGTGGCGCTGCCGGGACTGGGACTGGTCAAGATAAATTACATGCTACTTTTAAATTTTTAAATATCCTTGAGCCTGGAATAAAATACAAAATTAATGCTCTAACATCAAAAACTGTCGATCTTAAAGTTGATGATGCTTCAAAAGTTCAAAATCCTAATTTAGTTGCTGGATGGAAATTTGGTTCTACTCCAGCCGCTTCAACTTCTTCAACTACTTCAAGCACCTCAGGAAACCAAGTTATTCTTGATTTTATTACTCAGCCTTTAATTACAAATATTATAAAAGAAACAATTGAAGACGATCATGCTAAAATTAAACTTGAAGGTTGAACTCAAGATCTCCAAGATGCTGGCTTTAACCCTAAATTTACTGTAACTAAAAAACAATCAACCCAGCAGCCTCAGCCTCAGCCTCAACCTCAACAATCTCCTGGATCTGGTACTAGTGCCGATACCAAAACAGGAACCAAGGAATCTTCTACTCCGCCAGAAACAAATTCAATCACCTTCAAAGTTGAAGGTCTTGAACAATTTACCGAGTATAATAATATAACTCTAAAATTAGAAAAATCCCAAACTCCCGGATCAGGATCAGGAACTTCAAACAATCAACAAAACCAACTTAGTCAAGATTTTACAGTTCCATTTGCTCCCGAAATTGCCTCAGGTGCAAAGCAATCTCTACGAGAGTTTCGTACTACGGCTAAAACATTGAATTTAACGACTTCAAATCCCGTTAGTTTAGATCCAATTTCAACTTCTGCTGTCAATATTTCAATTAAACTAAAAGATGATAAGCAAGCAAACTCGGTTGCTGATGTCCCATTTGTCCTAAGATACAAAAAGATTTTTCCAACTTATGAAGCTGATGTTATTGATTCAACTACTAATCCGGTTTTAATTAATGTTCAAGAGCAAAAATTCACATTTAATGTTCTAAATCTTGAGCCTGGAGCTATTTACGAAGTTAAAGAAATTGTTCCTTTTTATGAGGATAAACACCTAAAAGAAAATCACAATATTGTTGATCTTAAACCTAGTGAGCAACTTTTAAAATATTTAAAAGATGTTGAATCCTTACCAATTAAATCTAATGCTAATCCCGAAAAAATATACTTTTCACCGCTAAATGTTCCTGTTAAATTAGAGCGTGCTTGATCACATCCACTCAGATATGATTATTATGAAGGCGAACAAGTTTATATTAAATTTAACAAGGAAGCAGGTACTGCAATTACACTTGATTGACTAAAACAAAATCTCAAACTGGAATTAATTCCCCACCGTACTCATATAGGGCAACGCACACATGGCCAACAAGATGTTACAAAAGAACTAAGTGAGGCAGGCACCTATCAAGAGAAAACTAAAGGTGAGTTTAACACTAATGTTACTTTGTCGAATTTAAAATGAGATCCAGAAAAAACTACCGCTACCTTAAAAGTCCAACCAAGATCATTAAAGTCCATTGTCGCTGCGACAATTAAAATCACAATTAAGGATGTGGATAATTATCACCTTAACCCAACACAAGAACTTTCCGCTCCTACTACTACTCCCGCACCTGCCCCTGCTACGCCTGCTACTACAGCTACCCCTTCTACTACACCAGATAATTCTCAGTCTATAAGTTTTAGACTCCAATCAAGTGCTGTAATGGTTACCCCTACTAATGTTGATTATATGAATCCAGGACTAATTGGATTTAGTTATGCAATTTATGATCCTCTTGATTTAATTCAAAAAACGGGAAAAGATTACAATCCTTTTGGCGAGTTCCCACATTTAACTCCTTATAAAGAACAAGATTGACTAAAAGTCATTATTAATAAACAATTTAATACTACTAAATCCGAAGCCGCGCTCCAAGTCCCTGATAAAGCAATTTTTAATAACATTAAAGGGAAAACAAATGCGAAAAAAAGTTGAGAAAATCCTACCGTTTTAGATATTCCTGAAGAGCCGGTTGCAATTAGAACAAAAACTGATAATAAATATAATATAAAATATTTAACACTTTATTGGCGAATTAATTCTAATACTGGAACATTTGAAGTTCCTGAAAAATTTAGAGATGCAAAAAAACTTTGGTATCCTGCCGGAAAACTCGTTCATTTGCCAATTTCACTTCAATTTAAAAATGATTCTTTATCATCTTTATCTTCTTCTTATTCCTTTGTTCTTAATTCCCCTTATGCTAATCCAGGACATATAATGCCTTGGGCTTCTACCGCTGATCCGCATGATGCAGACTCAATTATTGGCTCAGGAGTAAATTATCGACAATTATGAAATCAAGGTTGAACAAAACACAAAGATACATCTCAGCTAATACCGCGAATTAATCTTTTTGAAAAACATATTTCTAAAGTTTTTTGGTCTTCGCCTTCATTTGAATGGACAACCAACGATAAGGATCTTAATACTTTCTTTTATCTAAACCGTAAAGTTCCGGTATTTACTGATTACGCAAAAACAAAAAATTATAAAATTAATACTGGAATACCTCGAAATGACTTGCGCAACAGAACCGATTTTCAAAATGGTAAAACCTGAGACATTATGTATGTTCATCATAGAGAAAACCACGTAAAAAATCCACCAAATCTTGTACACACTCAAATGAAATGAGATCATTTTTGACAAACCAATTCTGCGCCAGATTTAGAAAACAAACCACATAAATCTTCTTGAATAATATCTATAACTAGCCCTTCAGGCAAACCTTTATTATACGATCCAATTAATTATTATGCAATGTTAGGTCCTTTTGAACCACCTGAACTGCCAGAATAATTTTAAAATATAAATAATAAAGAAAAGAACAGCGTGTTTGCTGTTCTTTTTCAAATTAAAAATAAAAATACAACAATCTTGAGTCCCGAGTTTCCCAGTTTGAAGGCAAAAATTCACTTTTTAGTGAATATAAATATGAAAAAACACCCGTAAATCAGTGTTTTTTGACGCTAAAACCTTAATTCTTTATTATTTTAAAATTAACCTTTTGTAAAAAAATGCTTGGTTTAAATTAGTAGAAAAAATTCAGACAACTAGTTTTTTATTTATTCTTTAGAGTTAAAACAATAAAAATCAACATAGTCACAAATTTTATTAGACTTCAAAATTTTTACAGGAATATTAAGTATTTTGTGTTTTTAAGGTAAATCTGTTTTGATAAAATTTATCATAAAGGACCAAAATATGAAAAAGCAGCAACAAAATTTATTGCCATATGACTTAGTAGCTAAAGAAATTGTTAGCAAATACGATGATTATAAAAAATTAATAAAAGAAGACTTTCACAACCAAATTTCTCATATATTTAAAAATTTGCTAGCCGATCTTAAACGTGGAATTAAACCAACATTTAGGCTATGAAAAAAGCAACCGAAGCAAAAATGGTGCGCATAGACCCAATAAGCGAAACGGGTTTTCGCGAAAAACTGTGAATTATAATAGTAAAAATATGCATCTAAAAATACCAAGAGATCGAAATGGCACTTTTGAGAACAAATTCATCGGTAAATACGAAACAAAAATTTAGTCAATATCGAAGAGCCAGTGTTTTCGCTTTTTGCATCAGGGATGTCATATGAAAATATCGCTAATACAATAAAAAATATCTATAAAAAGGAAATAAGTAACGCCTGAATTTCTTCAGTTACTGACAAATTATTACCTGAAATTGAAAAGTGAAAATCGTAAAAAATTGAGAATTCCTATCCAATTTTGTACATTGATTGGAAGTTTTTTAATGTTAAAGAAAACGGTGTTTTTGTCAAAAAATCACTTTATCTTATTCTTGCAATTGATTGGCAAGGCAATAAAAAAGTACTGGGATTTTGGATTAAAAATAGCGAATCAGCAAGTAATTGACTTGATGTTTTTAGCGAACTAAAAACTCGTGGGCTGCAAGATGTTCTAATAATTTCTTGCGATAATCTAAGCGGAATTAGTCAAGCAATTAAAGCGATTTTCCCGCAAACAGATGTTCAAAAATGTGTTGTTCAGCAAATTAGAAACTCGCTTTTAAAAGTTTCTTACAAGGACAAAAAAGACTTTGCCTATGATATGAAAAGTATTTATCAAGCAATTAATCAAGAATCTGCAATGCAAAATCTTGATAAATTTGCCAAAAAATGAGGTCAAAAATATCCTTCAATTATCAAGTCTTGGTATACAAACTTCGTTGGATTAACGACATTTTTTAAATATCCATATGAATTGAGGCGAGCAATTTATACTACAAATACAATTGAATCAGTAAATAGATTAATTAGGAAAAATACAAAAGCAAAAGGCGGAATTCAAAGTGTAAATTACCTTTCAAAAATAACTTATTTAACGCTCCAAGACGCATCTATAAAATGACAAAGACAGGTAAGGGATTGAGATACAATTAAAAAACAATTAGAAATTATTTTCCCTAATCGATTAAATAATGTAAAATTAAATTAGATTTCTATCAGAAAAAAATCCATTAAATTTAAAACACAAAATTATGAACACTCCCACAATTTGTATAAGGAAAATATGTTTAAATTAAATATTGAAGACACACTTACTCAATATAACAAGATTTTAGGAATTGATGAAGCAGGTCGTGATTGCTGCGTCGGACCACTTGTTGTTGCTGGAGTAGTTTTACCTAAAAACTTTAAAAGCGATTTGATAAATGACTCTAAAAAACTTTTAGAATCAAAAAGAGAAAAGGCTTATGAATTAATAATCCAAAACGCTATTGAATATAAAATTGAATTTGCAAGTGCAGAATATGTTGACGAATTCAATCCAAAACAAGCTACTCGCAACTTAATGAATAAAATTGTTAAAGAATTCAACGATATCGATTTAATCATTACTGATTTTGAGCCAGTCACTAGCACAAATATTAAACAGTTAAATTTAATTAAGGGCGATTCACAATCATTAAATGTTGCTGCTGCCTCAATATTGGCTAAAGTAGCAAGAGATTAATATATGCTCAAAATCGATAAACTATATCCGCAATATCAATTTGCAAAACATAAGAGGTATTGTGCTAAATTACATCAAGAAGCAATAGTAAAGCATGGAATTTGCCTAGAACATAGACTTAGTTATAAGAATATTAAATCAGTAATTAATTAACACATAAATGAAAAGAGACAATTAGAATCGATTTCCTTACTTTGTATGTATACTAGTTATATATTGATACAAACTTGATATACTTTAATGATAAATAGTTTAGTCTTAATTTTAGCTAGCTTTTGATCTATTTAAAAAGCATTTTTTAAAATTTGTTATCATTAGAATATACTCGCAAATACAAAACATTTTGCATAAGAGTTTATATTTTTTATAAAAAGTAAAAATATTAGTTCTAGGTTGTTTATAAAATAGAATTTACATTTTTTATTTAATAAATTTTGTTTATTTTTGGAGGATTATGTCAGGAAAAATTGATTTTGTATTAAATGATGACTATAAAATTCTTTTACAATATTTGCGAGATAATAAAATAAAAGTTGATGCAGTTATAACCGACCCTCCTTACAATATAAGCAGAAAAAATAATTTCAAATCTATTGGTCGAAACGGAATTGATTTTGGGCAGTGGGATAAAAATTTTGACCAATCAGAATGAATAAATTTAACATCCCCATTTATTAAGAATGGGGGTTCAATAATTATTTTCAATGATTGAAAAAATTTAGGTGAAATCGCACGAACACTTGAACTCAATGGCTTCCTTGTTAAGGACCTTATTAGATGGGTTAAAAAAAATCCAATGCCAAGAAATACAAAAAGACGATACGTTTCAGATTTTGAATTTGCTCTATGAGCTGTCAAACCAGGAAAAAAATGAACTTTTAACTTTGAGTTAAAAAAAGATAAGGCTTATATAAAACCAGAATATGTTTACTCGAGTGAACTTGGAAGTGGTAAGAGATTCCACCCTACTCAAAAACCGCTTAATTTGATTATTGATTTAATCAAATTACATACCAACCCCAATGATTTAATTTTGGATCTGTTTATGGGCAGCGGAACTACAGCAGTAGCTGCTTTGAAAACCAAAAGAAGATTTATCGGATCTGAAATAGATGAAGATTATTATAAAAAAATAATGGAAAGGCTTAAAAATTTTAAAAATGAGTAATTTAGTTAGGTCACCTTTAAATCACATAGGCAATAAGTTTAGAATATTACCCGAATTATTAGATATTATCCCAAGCCCAGAAGTATGCGATGATTATTTCTTTATCGATGTTTTTGGCGGTAGTTTTAATGTTGGAATTAACTCGGGTTTTAAAAATATTATTTTTAATGAAAAAGACAAAGAATTATTCAACATAATAAATTTTTTTATAAAAAATGAATTTAAACATATAGATAATTTAATTAAAGAAAAAGTTAATAAATATTCCTTGATTACACAAAAAGACTATAAAAAAAATAATATTGGATATAAAAAACTTCGCGATGATTACAATCACTATAATAGAGACATTGTTTCCTTAATAGTATTAGTTTTCTTTAGCTTTAACTCTGAGATAAGATTTAATTCAAAAGGACAATTTAATGTTCCGATTGGTAAAAGTGGTTATTCGAACTATCGCCGAAAAAATTTGGAACTATTTAGTCAATTAGCTAAAGATAGAAATATAAAACTTTATAATGAGGATTTTGAGGATTTTGTTTTAAAAATAATAAAAAAACTTGACCCCGAAAAAATTATTTTTTATTTTGACCCCCCTTACCTTGTATCTCAAGCACCATATAATTCAACATGATCAATAACTGACGAAAATAGACTTATTTCAATTTTCAAAATTTTAGATGATAAAGGAATTAAATTTGTTGCGTCTAATTTTTTAAAAAATGGAAATAATATAAATACCGTATTAAAGAAATTTATAGAAGACCGGTCAATTAATGTCAAAAAGTTAAACATTAGTTATAAAAATTCTAATTACCATAGAAAAAACAAAGAAGTAGAGGAAATTATTTTTTGGAATTATGAGTAATAATAAAACAAATTGAAAACTTGGAGACACTGCTTGAAGAGTTAATAATCAATTAGCTCTTTACACTTTTGCTATGAAATTTATTGCAAATTATAATAGTGGTGAAATTAGTGAAAAGTCAGAAATAAGTGATTTTGAGTATTTTTGAGAAAAATGTGTCAAAGAAGGATATAAAAGAAACAAAACGCCAGGCGAGCACATTAAAAAAGACATAAATTTATTATTGAAAACATTAAAATGATTGGGATTAATTGAACATAAATCAACCAAATCATTTAAAGGTATTCTAACTGACGACGGATATTTTTTTAATCAACTAATCGATTCTGATAAATATGAAAAAATAGAAAAGATATTAAGAGAAAAATTTCAAACAACTATTTATGAAATTTTTTGATTGACTATCGTTCTTCGTTTTAATTTATCTAATACTGAGGTTAAAAGTGATATTCAACCGTTTTTAGAGTTAATTAAAGCAATTTTGAATAATGGCTCAATGGACAAAAATGGTTGAAAAGAATGAAACATAGTTAATAGTAGTATCAAGGGCGATAAAATTCAAAATCAATTATCTTCATTCAGAAAACCACCGAAAAATATAGAGATTTTAACTCAATTTGTTGATCTTTTTAAAATTAAAAACTCAGATTACGAGGGAGTTAAAGAGTTTCTTCTTGCTTTTTCTTCTATTGTAAGCAAGGGTAGCAAGCGTATGGTTGTTTCAAAAATCATTCTTAAATATTTATCGCAAGAGATAGAAGAATTTGACAAGAAAAAAATCACTACATATGTAGAAGAATTGTCATATTTAATAAAAACAACAAGTACCCATAAGCTTTTATCCTCAATTGATTCTATTAGAAAGTCGATAACCGCTGAGGATGAATATTCAAGCATAAATTTATATTGGTTACAGTCTTTAAATATCTTTAAAATTGATAAAAATTCTGAAACCTCATTTATTAAATTAAAGAATGAAAATATTGTCAATTTACTTGAAAAATTGCTAGAACAAGGGGATTTTTTCTCTCAAAAAACAAGTTTGAAACAAACTATGGAAAATATTTTTAAATTAATTGAATCATTTTCAACAAATGTTGACTCTATAAATGAAAATATTCCAATACCATTTACACTTGATGAGGTAAACCTAATTTTAAGGAGCGATTGCAACCTTGATCTTGCTCTTAAAGAGCGCAATAAGATTAAAAATTTAGACAACATCAAATCATTGGTGGGTATACCAATATATCTATTATATGAGTACCTAATAAATTTACACGTTTGGTTATCTATTCAACATAAACAACCTTCTATTCACGTAGATTCATTTATTAACATTTGCAAAACTAAACTAAACTCAAAACTAATGCCTACTTCTCAAGCCCCGGGAGGTGGATCAGATGGTTTTATAGAGACAAACAACAAAAATATTCTGATTGAAACAACTACTTTAAAACATCTTTCTGCTTTAATCAAAAATGAAGTTGAGCCAATAAAAAGACATGCTTCCTGAGTTTCCCAGTTTGATAAGGTAATTTCAAAAAAGCATCCGGTTTTAGGCAATTTTTTAAGTTTTTTTGGTAAAAGTTAATTACAATTTTATTAGTAATTTATTAAGATATCAAAGTATTGATTGTTTCCAAATAACTTGTTTCAAATTTCATGTTTGAAATTTCCTTAAAATATTTAGGTTTTTTGCCAAACAATTTGTTTACTTCAATAAAACCATCTTTATTTTGTTTTTTCATAATTTATAATTATACCATAAAATTACTTAAAATGCAATTAAATGACATTAATATAAATTAAGGTTTTACGTTCAAAAAACACTGATTTACGGGTGTTTTTTCATATTTATATTCACTAAAAAGTGAATTTTTGCCTTAAAACTGGGAAACTCGGGAAAGACATGCTTTTAGTGCGTGAGAAAAAAATAGCAAAGAAACAATTGTCTTATTTTTTACTAAATACCTGCACAAATCTTTATTGCAATATCTTTATTTTGCATTTGATAATTTAAAAGAATTTTCAAAAATGCAGAAAAAATGAATATCAACAGATAATTTAATTTTTTTGAATCCAATATTAATCAAATCTTATATTAACAGTTTTGAATTTTTAGAAAGTTATAATCTAGATAAGAATTGAATAAATAAAAACAATGAAAAAATGAAAAAAACTATAATAAATGATGTTTTTTTCGATAGTAATATGTTTGATAATTTAGAAAAAATTGATGAATACTATTAAAATGGGAATATTAAGTATTTTGTGTTTTTAAGGCAAATCTGTTTTGATAAAATTTATCATAAAGGTCCAAAATATGAAAAAGCAGCAACAAAATTTATCCCCATATGACTTAGTAGCTAAAGAAATTGTTAGCAAATACGATGATTATAAAAAATTAATAAAATAAGGCTTTCACAACCAAATTTCGTATAGGTTTAAAAATTTAGTCGAAGCGATCTTAAACGCGGAATTAAGCCAACATTTAGGCTATGAAAAAGGCAACCGAAGCAAAAATGGTGCGCATAGACCGAATAAGCGAAACGGGTTTTCGCGAAAAACTGTGAATTATAATAGTAAAAATATGCATCTAAAAATAAACTAGGACAAAAAAACCAACACCTTAGTGTTAATTTTTTTGTCCTAGTTTAAATTCGGATACTTTTTTAAAATTACCTTATCAAACTGGGAAACTCGGGAAATGCTTAAATTTTCTTTTTTCCATGATGCTCCGTAAATAAAAAAATGCAACAATAATAATATTATTATACTATATGTTGCATTCTTATTTTCGATTTGGGAAGCAGTGTTTTCACTGCTTTTTTAATAATACTATTTATAATTATAATCTATTCTGGTAATTCAGGCGGTTTAAATGGCCCAAGCATTGCATAATAATTAATCGGATCGTATAGCAATGGGTTACCTCTAGGGTTGGTTATTGATATTATTCAAGAGGATTTATTATTCTTATTTTCAAAGCTTTGAGCTTCCGATGATTGCCACCAATAATCTCATTTAAGATCGGAAGTTGACAAATTAGGTTTTGTTTGGTTTCATTCCCGATTTTTAACATACATAATATCTCAAGTATAACCATTTTGGAAACGCGTACCTTGATTACCACTTTGAATATAATAAGTTCTTTCGTTATTTCATTTTAATGTTGGAACTGCTCTGTTTAAGTAAAAAATATCATTTAGGACTTTATCATTCGTTGTTCATTCAAATGTAGGAGAAGATCAAAATACTTTTGAAATATGTTTTGGAAATTTATTAATTCTAGGAATTAAATCAGAGTTATTTGGGGTTTGGCCTCATCTTGGTTGTCATAAATTCCTATAATTTCTTCCGGATTGCATAATTGATACAGCATCATGGGGGTCTTTGAATTTAGCAAAGGGCATTATATGCCCAGGAGTAGCATAAGGTGAATTTAATACAAAAGAATAAGTTGAGGATAATGAATCCAAAGATTGGTTTTTAAACTGTAATGAAATTGGTAAATGAACAAGTTTTCCGGCAGGATATCAAAGTCTTTTTGCAGTTTGAAATTTTTCAGGTAATTCAAATGTTCCAGTGCTAGAGTAAACCGCCCAATAAAGAGTTAAATATTTTATTCCTGAACCAACATCAGTTTTTGTTCTAATTGCAACAGGCTCTTGGGGAACGTTTAATTCCACAGGATTTTCTCATACATCAGTAGCCTTATTACCTTTAACCTTATTAAAAATTGTTGCATCAGGAACTTCAAGTTGAGTATTAGATTTAGAAGTATCAAGCTCTTTATTAACAATAACTTTTAGCCAATCTTGTTCTTTATAAGGTGTTAAATGCGGGAATTCACCAAAAGGATTATAATCTTTTCCGGTTTTTTGAATTAAATCAAGCGGATCATAAATTGCATAACTAAAACCAATTAGGCCTGGATTCATATAATCAACATTAGTTGGAGTAACAATAACCGCACTAGATTGGAGTCTAAATGCTATTGACTGACTATTATCTACTGGTGCTGGTGTGCTAACAAGCGCTGGTACTGGCGAAGAACTAGGAACGCTAGTAGTGGTGGTAGCAGCGGTAGCGGTATCACTAGGTTTTGAAGGATCAAGATGATATTTAGTTTTGTCTTTAATTGTAATTTGAATCTGGGCACCAACAATTGATTTTAAAGATTTTGGTTGAACTTTTAAAGTTGCTGTTACTTTTTGGGGATCTCATTGTAAATCTGATAGAACTAAATCGGTATTAAATTGTCCTTTATCTTTTTGTTCGTAATTAGTTGAGGTGCTTAATTTTTTTTCAACCTCTATTTGGTTTGGGCTTTGTCTACCGCTATGAGTACGGTGTGGAATTAATTTCAGTTTGAGGTTTTCTTTTAGTCAATCTATATTTATTGCTGTTCCAGCTTCTTTATTAAATCTAATATAAACTTGTTCGCCCTCATAATAATCATATCTAAGTGGATGCGATCAAGCTGATTCAAGACTAACAGGCACATTTAATGGAGCAAAATAAATTTTTTGTTGTTTACTAGGGGGATTTGAAGTAGATGTTGTAAAAGGTAGACCTTCAACATTTTTAAGAAATTCTAACAAAGGAGAATCATGGTCATAATTTTGGATTTTATGGTTTTCTTTTGATGCCAGATGTGGTTCAATGCTGAGTACCTCATAAATTGATCCAGGCTCAAGATTTGAAATATTAAAAGTTAATTTTTTAGTTCTAACATCAATTAAAACTGGGTTAGAGTGTGAACTAATAATACGTTCCCTTCCATATTCAGGAAATACTTTTTTGTAATATAACATAAAAGGAACATCAGCAATTGAATTAGTTTGTTTTTCATCTTTAAGTTCAACACTAATATTTACATTTGTTGTTGAAATTGGAGTTAGAATCAATGGATTTGAAGCCGCTAAATTTAATTTTTTAGCAGTGGTACGAAACTCACGTAGAGATTGCTTTGCACCTGAGGCAATTTCGGGAGCAAATGGAATTGTAAAATCTTGACTAAGTTGGTTTTGTTGAGTGCTTGAATTTCCTGATCCTGATCCGGGAGTTTGGGATTGTTCTAATTTTAGAGTTATATTATTATACTCGGTAAATTGTTCAAGACCTTCAACTTTGAAGGTGATTGAATTTGTTTCTGGCGGAGTAGAAGATTCCTTGGTTCCTGTTTTGGTATCTGTGTTAGTACCAGATCCGGAAGGTTGTTGCTGAGGTTGAGGTTGAGGTTGACCCGGCTGGGTTGATTGTTTTTTAGTTACAGTGAATTTAGGTTCAAAGCCAGCATTTTGGAGATCTTGAGTTCAACCTTCAAGTTTAATTTTAGCATGATCGTCTTCAATTGTTTCTTTTATAATATTTGTAATTAAAGGTTGGGTAATAAAATCAAGAATAACCTGGTTTTGTCCTTGCACACCTAGCGAACTTGAAGAACTTGAAGAACTTGAAGAACTTGAAGAACTTGAAGAACTTGAAGAACTTGAAGAACTTGAAGAACTTGAAGAACTTGAAGAACTTGAAGAACTTGAAGAACTTGAAGAACTTGAAGAACTTGAAGAAGAATCAAATTTCCAGCCAGCAACTAAATTAGGATTTTGAACTTTTGAAGCATCATCAACTTTAAGATCGACTGTTTTTGATGTTAAGGCATTGATTTTGTATTTTATTCCAGGCTCAAGAATATTTAAAAATTTAAAAGTAGCTTGTAATTTATCTTGATCAGTCCCAGTTCCGGCAACACCGCCTGATGAACTACCAGAGTTAGTAATTAAAGTTGTTGCACCAATTGATTGGGATTTATCACCTTTTTCTAAATACAAAGTAACAAGATCATCTTTTAAGAAAGCATCATCTTTGTCAAATTCTAGCGTAATTGTTGCTGAATCGGTTGTTACATCTTGAATTTCGGTTTTAATTAGTTTAGTTTTTTCAGCTTTTGAGTAAAACTTACGTTGTAATGCACTTTCTTGACTAATTGGAGTATCAAAAGTAATATCACCCAGGTCACCAGAGCTTGTTTTATCTTTTATTGATTTAATAATATATTGTTTTGCTTTTTTGAGTCCATTATTAACGACAAATTGAACACTTGAAGTAATTTGCCCGCCCAATGGAGTTAAAGTTTTTGAACTAGTTACTTTTTTATCATTTTCTTTCCAATGATTAGGGAGATATTTATTTCCAAATTCTTGATCAATTTCGGCTGATAACTCTAATTCTTTATTATTTAGCTCACCATTATTATTGTAAAACTCAACATCAATATTAGTTGTCCCTTCTGAGACAGCTTCATATTTAATTGCCTTAATTGCATTTTTAGTTTTTAAATCAACAGATGAATGATTTGCAGGATTAGTAACTTTTAATTTTTGAGGTAGACGAACTGCAAATTTATCTTGAGCATCATTTCTAAGAGTAAAAATGTAATTTTTAATTGTGTATTTGTCACCTGGAATAAGACCTTTGGCTTCAAGAATAATTTGTTTATTTTGACCAGATCCACCGCCAATACCATCGCTTGTATTTGCGTCAGTTATCTCTTTAGATTCAGTATAAAAGATTTTCTTTTCAACTGATTCAAGCTCAAGTTGAATATTATACTTATCTTTTAGGAAAACTAGATCGCTACTATCAAGCTCAACTTGGAAATGTCCGTTTCTAAGTTCGGGATCGCTTTTTCGTTGACCTTGAACAGTTATATTTGAACCAGGCATGGTTGAAGTGGTCGCATTTTTAATTGTTGTTGATTCAATTGTTGTATTAACAATTGTTTGTCATTTTTCTGACTCAGAAGTTGATGTTTTTTTATCATCAGGTTCCATTTTTTCTTTGTCAAGATAAAGACTTAAGGATGTAGAACTTCCGTCTTTAGTTGAAAGACTAATTTCTTCGATTAAATACCAAGAACCTTTCTCTAAAGAAGTTAAATCAAATTCTAAATTAGTAATTCCAAAATTCTCTTCATTATTGCTTTGTTGGTTATTATTTTGGGGTTGACTTACTTGAATTGTTTCTATTGTCGCGCTTGTATCACTATTAGCTCCAGAATTACTTGTTGGATCTTCCCATCCATAAGCATCAGATTTATTTTGCAGTTTTTTATATTTAACGGTCGCGCGTTGGTTAGAAAAGTCTAATTTTTGTGAGTTTTCAACAGCTAAAATTAGTCTAACTTTGTCTTGACTTGGAATGTAAGTCATTTTTGTAATTAATGGTGCAGTATTAAAACTAAATGAAGGGCCTTGGCTAATTTGACTTGCAACATTTACAACAACTGGCGCATTAGGATCAGGAACAATAACTTTTACCTTATTTGCCTCATCTTCAAGACCAATTATTGTATATTCAGCTCCGGCATCAAGTTGATCAAGATCAAATTCATAATAATAATGAGCCTGATCTGGTTGAATATTTAGTCAAGTTTGTGAATCTTGAGACTGACCTGAAACTAAACTAGCACTAGCAAAAGTTTTACTTATAGTTGAAACACCTTGTTTTGAAGATTTATAAACTAATTTAAGTTTTGTTGACTTTTCTTCAAGTGGTTTGTCTTGACTTGAGAAAAACACTCTAACTTTAGCTTTTTGCCAAGGCTTACCAGTTTGGCTATTTTGGTCCTGATCTAATTGGTAAGTAATTCCTAGAGCGGTGGCAGATTCAAAAGTTGTTTTAAATTGTTTTTTCTGGTCAGCTGTTAGTTGTTGACCTGTTGAATCTGGCAAAGCATTTTCCTGGATTTTTTGGTTGTCAAATTCAATTTTTTGTTGAGTATTAAATTGAGGCTGATCACCACCAAGGGTTGGTTGGTTTTGGGCTTGGTCAAAAACTAATGAAGTAATATTATATTCAGTATTTTTTGATAAATCTTTCAAATTAAAGACTGCCTTAGAAGTTTTATTAACCTCATCAGCAATGATAGTTGTTGATTCTTCCTTAGTTTGATTTGAATTATAACTAAAAGTAGTTTTTACTTTTTTACCAATAAATGAACCATTAGGATCGTCAATTACTAATTCGATTGTTGCGCTTGTTTCAGAAATTAATTTTTTTCTAATTGCTATTATTTTAGTGTTTGTATAAAAAGTTCTTTTATTAATAGTTACTGATTCTTGAATTTCAACAGGTGGAAACTCAAGGTTTTGCAATAAAGGTGATTGTTCTTTGTCACCAGCAAATTCAAGTGATTGAACAACATATTTACCAGGCTCGTTAATATTTTCAATTGTTACTTCAACGCTCGGTTCAGCGCTAGAATCATTTGCATTAAATTGGAAATTAGATTTATCAATTTCGACACTTTGACCTAAACTTTTTGGATTAATATAATTAACTTTTAATTTATTATAAACACTTAAAAATGGTTTGTATTTAGGATCAAATTTAATTGTTAGTTTTGCATTATTTCGATTAAAATCAGGTTGAATTTCAATTGATTTAGCCTCAACTTTTGCTGGATAAGTTAAAAATGCTCGTTTTTCTTCAGCTTGAGAAGAAAAATTAAAAAGTCCTGAATTTTCATCACCATCATTTTGATTTTTAGTGTCTAAAACATTATCAGTATTATCATTTGTATCATAAGCAATTTTAGTTATGTAATATTGAGCAAAGGGATCTAATCCAGTTAGCGTAAATTTGAAAGTTGTACTGTGTTCAATTTGGTCATCTTCGGATTTTTTAACTTGACTAACACCAAGCTGTCCGTTAGCTCTTGTAAGTTCGGCTTGAACTTCGGCAATTGTTTCTTTTGCTTGATCACCATCGACAATTTTTTTATATTGAATTTTAGCCTTTACGGTTTTGTTCTTTTCTTCGAGCTCTCTAAAAACACCACCAGTATCTTTTAGAGTTAAGAGAAAATCATAGTCATCGGGATTTTTATCATTACGGAATTTCAAAATTGAATCTACTATTGGCAAAGTTGCGAATTTTTTATTTGTATCATCAACTGTTGAATCAAAAAAGAAATCAATTTTTCTACCATTATTTTGTGCACTTCGACGGCGGCGAGACGGCGTCGCGGTTGATTTTTGTCTAATACCCAGAATTCTAAATCCGGTTCCTTTTTCGAGTTTTGACAATTGCGCCTTAAATTTAACATCATTTTGATTGGTATCATCAATAGTTAAATCTGCGGTTTTTTCATCAATTGAACCAGTTTGATAATAAACTAACTCTAAATTAGATTTGTAGTCTGAATGTTTTAAATACTTATCAGAATTATCAAATGTAATTGTGATAGTAGCGCTATCAACCTTTTTGTCATCAATTTCAATTTGACTTATTTTAGCTGAATCAGGTTTGATAATAAAGTTTTGTCCAAATTCGACTGATCCATTTCCTGAAACATTACCTTCGATTTTGGTTTTTGTTCCTGGTTCACTAATTTTAATTGCAAAATCTGAATAACTATCAACAGTTTGACTTTGAGTTTTTACACTTTGGTCTTGATCAGATTTATTTGCTCAAGTTACTTCTTGAAGTTGGTAAGTGGCATTTTTTTCTAAATTATCAAGTTCAAAACTAATTTTTGAGTTTTTGACGCTCGCTGTTTTTTCAACAACTGTGTTCGTCTGAGAATTTTCGCCTTTTGCATCAATAACTTTTAATAATTTAATTTTAACATCTCGAGCTTCAAAACCACCTTGGTCAATTTGGCGACCAGCAAGAGGATCTTTAATTGTAAAATTAGCTAAATATTTTGTTTCTGAAACTTTATTAATTGAATAAGAAATAATTTCGGGCTTAGTGGCAAAATAAAGTTTTGTTAAAACCTGAGGCGGTGTAGCAGCTTGGGCTTGAGTTTGTTGGATAGATTGATCGTCGTTAAATTTGAATGTTTTGAGTCGTTTCGGAGCACCTTGAATTTCATCAGTAACATCTTCAACTTTTACAAGCACATACAAACTTCCAGGCTTTACATCGTTTAATGTAATATCCAATTCCGGGTTAGGCTGAGTAATTTGACTATTTTCAAATTCTTTTTGGGCACTTACTTGTTCAAGACTTTGAGTATTTTGGAAAGTAAATTTAAGAGTTCGTTTTGTATTAGCGCCTTGGTCATATAAAAATTGCTCGTCACTAGCAAACTTAATTTTTACATCGGCACTATTATTATCAGATTTATAACTAATGTCAGTAATTGTCGCTGATTCAGCCTCAAGACGAAATTCTTTAGTAATTTCAGAATTTTGATTTGTAGTGTTTTCAAATCCTTCAACTTGGTCTCCGCCTTGAATTTGGTCAGGTTGAGGTTGAGTTGGCAAACTATCGAGAACTTGTAGCTCTTCAATTTCGTATTGGCCAGCTTTTTGAAGACCATTAATTTCAAAAACGGCATTACCATTAATTATTTCAGCACTATAAACACTTGGTGAGTTTGCGGCAGGCGGGTTAGGTTTTGATTTAACTTTAATTTGCAAAAATTTATTATTTCAATTAGCGGCTTTGTCATTAAGACTAACATCAATTCGAACTGATGTTTCTGAAGTTGAAATTGGTCTAATTTGGGCTAAACTTGGTGTTGGTGAGAAAAATTGTTTTTCAAAACCGGCCTCAGTATCAGGTGATCTGTCAAATTCAAATTTAAATTCTTGTTTTTTTAGATCAAGTGCATTTCGTACTTGAGTGGTTTCTTCTTTTAATTCAATATTTTCAATTTCGTATTTGTCTCCAGGTGATAAATTAGTTAAATTAAAAGTAATTGTTTTGGCTGTCTTATCAACAGTTGCCTGAACTTCTTGAGAAGTGCTTGCATTAGTTGATAAATTTTTGTAAGTTAATTCAAGTGTTTTTTGGCCTAAATAATCATCAACATTATCAAGAGTTAATTCAATATTTAAACTAGTTGTTTGAATTGACTTAGTTGTAATTCTAGTAATTTTTGCAGTTTTGGCGCTTGTGATAAATGATTTTTTGGTTTCTAAATCTTTATCGGTTTCAAGTAGTTCAATTTCTTCATCATTAGTTTGGATTTCTGACTGAACATTAACTAAAACAGCATCAAGACTACGCCGAGAACGAACGTGAGCAAAATTTGTTGCTTGGCTAGCGGCTTGCGCAACAGGATTTTCAAATTTAACTGACTTGATTTTATATTTGGTTGCTTTTTCTAAGTTTAAAAAGGTAAAATCATAAATTCCGTTAAGACTTGTTGCACTAAGAACTAAATTGGATTGAGTTGCACCTGCTGGTGTTGTAGATAGAGCTTGACTTGATTCTATTTTTTCGAGCTCAACAGTTAATTTTTTGCCAGCAGTATATCTTCCATCATCTTTGAGTTCAAGTCTGAGCCTAGCTTGGGTTTCAACTTCAGTATCAAATTCAATTTTTTTAATTACTGCTGCAGTTGCAATTATTTGATCTTTATAAAAATCAAGATCATCTAAATAAATATCAACTTTTGGTGTGCTTTGTGGACTAGTATCATCTTGAACTTGTTCAAAGCCAAGAATTACATATTGTTGACCGTTTTCAAGACCTGTAAGTTCAAAAGAAGTTTTTTGGCTATCAACATCGGTTTTTGCTTCAACAATTTGTTCTTGTTGCTCACCGCCGTATTTTTTAAAGCGAACTTTTAATTTATTTTTATTAAGAAAATCATCAAGTTTTTCAGCGCTGGCAGCTTGAGCATTTGCTTGATTTGGGATAAAATCTTTACCAAATTCAATTTCAAATCTAGCTGTGTTTTTAGTTCGATTTGTTAGTTGAATTTTTGTAACATTAGCGGTTTTTGGAATAGTTTGAAATTGACTTTTTTCGGTTGAATCAAGCAAATTATCTTTAAAAGGAATTAAAACAGCGCTAGTATTAGTGTCGGCAAATTGAGCAAGGGAACGACGAACTCGAGCACTTGCCTGGACAGGAGCAATAGTTGGAGAATTTGTTGTATCAGCAAGTTCAAGTGAGTTTTTGTCAATTTCATAAAGACCTTGTTTGTATAGGTCGGTAATATCAAATAAAATACGTGCACTATTTACTTTTGCACTAATTTTTCCTTCTTTGAATTGAGCAGTTGTCGCTAATGCCTCATCACCATTTTTAGCTTTTAGGCGGTATTTAAGTGTTGCTGTTTTACCATTATAAACACCTTTGGCATCAGCTAAAATGAAAGTTGCAATTACACGCTGTTCATAAGAATTATCATAACCAACTTCAATAATTGCACTCTGGGTGAAAAATGAAGACTGACTTGAGTCGAATTTGTGTTGAGCATCGCCAAATAAAATGTTTCTTTCGGTAAGTATTTTATTTGTATCTTGATTATTTAGATCAACTTCTTTTGCAAGAACAACAGAATTAATGTTGTATTTTGAACCAATTTCGAGATCTTTTAGCTCAAAAGTTAAAGAATTATCAGCATTTTGCCCAACATTATTAGTTAGACTTGCAACAGCAAATAAAAGTTTTGATGAACCTGCAAGCGAATAGTAAATTTTTACTTTGTCCTTACCAATTGCCTTAATTGTCTCAGGACTAAAGGTTACTTTTAATTTAGCGCTTGTTTGTTGTTCGTCAATATTTTCAATTTTAGTTAAAACTAAAGGTGCATGAACTCCAAATATTTTTTGGGCTTGACTAATTGTCTTGGAAACTTTTAGAATATCTGAATCGCCTTTTGAAGATTGATAGCCATCAATTTCAATTTTTTCAATTAAATAGTCTTGCCCTTTTGCAAGCGAATTTACTTCTAAATTTGCAATTATTGAATTATTTTCAATAATTGCATCAATAGTTTTTGCAGCTCCGCCAGGTTTTAATTCTGAATAAGTAATTTTGGCTGTTTTTAATGACTCAAGAATATTTTTAAAAGCAATATTAAGTTCAACAGCAGTGTCAGATTTTGAAATATAAGTAATTGAGCTAACAGCTGGACGGGTAGTCCAAGTAAGTTTATTAGCACTAATATTAGGCCCAAAATTTAAATATAATTTATTAACAAATTCATTTGTTGAATCAGCAATTCCAACTGAGTCAATTAAATAGTTAGTTCCAGGTTCAAGATTAATTAAATCCCAACTAAGAACCAATTTATCCCCATTAATTTTAAAAGCTTGGGCCTCAGATTTAATTAAATTACTTGATCCAGCGACTTTAAAATATAAAGTTGCAATTTTATCTTTGATAAAATCATCAACTGAATCAAGAATCATACTAACACGACTAAGATCTTCGGTGATTCGGTCAACAACAACTGATTCAACCATTGCGCTTGTTGCATTAGTAAAGAACTTTTTCTGTTTTTGGTCAAAATTTTGGGCAAAGAAAATTTGACTAGTCTGCGGCTGACCGCTTTCATCAAAATTTGTAGCATTTTCGACAATTTCAAGTGATGAAATTGTAAAGTGTTTTTCTTTTGGTAAATTTTTTGCCAAAGAAAATAGTTTGTTTCCAACAACTTGTGCTGAACTTGAGAGCATTTTTGTAGGTTGATCATCAGCAAAGAAATTAATTTTTACTTCTTTACCGTTTAGCATTAATGATTGATCATTAAATTTAATATCAAAACTTGAGGTATTATTTGCATCAACAAAAGTTCTAATTCGGGCAATTTCGGGCGCGGAAATAAATGAAAGATTATTGTTTGTTGAAATTGCTAAAGAGCCAGAATTATTCCAAATTCGTGAAATTCAGAATTTGGTTCCTCCAGGAATTTGTTTTAAATCCAAATTAGCAAAAACTTTATTGTTTTGGACTATTAAACTAACATCATTTGCAACGCCAAATTGGAAATTATCTAATTCGTCTTTGTAATAATATTCTAAATTAATTTTTTCATTTGGATTAATTTTAATATTTTTGTTTTCAAAAGCTAGGGAAATCTCAAGTAAAGCCGAATTTAGACCATAATGTTTTTGATTAAGATTTAAAATTTTACCGGCAATTGGACTTGGTGCAAAATAACGATTAGCCAAAGGTGAGATTGCCAAATCAAAAAGTTGATCAGGATCATCAAAATAATATTTTGTGGCAACAATTTCGTATTTTTGACTGCGATCTAAATTTCTTAGCACAAAACTAGCTTGTTTTTGGTCATTTTTGGCAACAAGTTGACCTTTTGCTTCAAGAATTTTATTTGAACCAATTTCTTTATAGTACAAAATTAAATTAGCTGAATCAAGTAAGTTTTGCGAATCAAATAGATCAAGATCCAAAATTGTATCATTTTCAATATCATAATGACTGAACTTTTCAACTTGGTTTTTAGTTGAAAAAAACTGCGAAGTTTTAGAAAAACTAAAATAATAACGCGGATTATTTGGGGCTACAAGTTGTAATTCATAAATTGAACCACCAAGTAAATTATCGGCATAAGTATGAAAAGTGTCAGTTTTTGGATCATATTCGACTTTAGTTTTAACACTATAACGTGATTTTTGACTAATATAAACAAGTTCTAAATCAGCTTTTTTGGCTCAGTCTGTATCTTGTTTTGTTTTTCCTTGGAGTTTAAAACTAAAATCACCTGAATTAGGACTTACATTGTCAGCAACAAAATTTTGGACATATATTGTTTTTGGAGTAATTACTTTGGCAAGATAAGGTGAGAGCGAAACAATAGCACCAGTTAAAAAACCGCTGCTAGCGAGTAATTTTTTAGTAAGATGACTATTAATTGTTTTATTGTTTTGGTTTTCTAAATTTGCTTTTTTCATAATTATCTCCTTGTTAATTAAATAAAATTCGTTGTTCTAATTTGGTTGAATTTATTAATAGATGATTCTACCTCAAGCATTTTCATGTTTGGTTCATGGGATAAAATAAGGGTTTTGGGCATCAACCTGAAGTCCTTGATATCCTTTTACTGGCAAAAGGTATTGGCGAGTTTTATTGTTATGGGTAGATTCTTGGTACTGTTGGCCTTTAACATATGTATTTTGACCAACATCATCCCTTAAAAATCTATTTTCAACAAAATTTGGGGGTAAATATGGAAAAACAAGCAATCCCATAAAGTTTAAATTTGTATTTTCAGAAGGAAGATCTTGTTCAGATCATGTTGCTGGTGCAAGGTTTATTTCTAAACTTAAATTTCTAGTAGATATATCATCTTGAAGTCTAATCGGATTACCATTTTTGTTTCCAAACAAGTAAATTTTTCCCGTTTGATCAATAAATGCTGCATATGAAACCGTTGGCATAATTTCTTGAACTCTTTCAATTGATCCGTAAGGATTTTGGAATTCTATTGTAAAAATTTTACTAGATTTATTATATTCTGTTGATTTAATTCCAAAAGGCTCTCTCTTTTTTCTGCCGTGAAAGAAACTTTGTTCAACAACCTGCTTGATGAATCGATTTCCTTGTCTTGGGTGTTTGACATATTGTTGCATTGGGTCGTTATTGTCAGCCCTTGTTGGATTATCACCTAGTGTTTTAATCGGACCAGTTGGGCCAATGAATAAGGTTTTTTCTTCTTTAAAGTCTTTATCATCGCGAAAATTATTTCGTACTTTCTGCGCGAGAGAGTTATCAAAAGCACTAATAATTTGGGATTGCTGTGTATCTCTATCGTACTGACGAATTTCAGAGCTATACCAAACATTTCCAGATGGATTTGATCAAAAATTACCTCAATATGGATCTTCCTTTTGAATTATTGGTGAAGTCATAAAAGTTAAATTTATGTTTTCTGACAATGTAGGGACTAATGGTTTGTAGTCTGTAATATTGATATTATTATGGTTTGTTAAACTACTCAAAAATTTTGGATAAATTGAAATAATTTTCTTAGCGAATGATTCTGGAGAAGTTCAATGATATGTAATTATTAATCCAATTTTTACAGTTTTAATTGGTTGCTGATCATCAACCTCAAACTTTGCAAGTCTAAGTGTATAAAACTTATTACGAGCTTGATTTTCTCTTAATTGAGTTTGCGGATATACAACTTTAGGGATTTCTCTAACTAAATCAATATATTCTTTAGTAGGAGAAGTTAAAAGTGATGAAAAAGGATTTTTAAGATTATAATCATAAACTTTTACATCAAAATCTAAATTATAATCACTTGAATTATTAGATGTTCATTGGTTTGTTGGGCGATTATAAATACTTGATCCATCGTCATTTGTCGCATCAACTTTATATGTTGAATGTAGATTTTGTGAGCCAGGGTTTTGTATTATTGCTTTTTGATTATCAAAACGAACGTCAGAAGATAATTCAACTCATTTATTAATATCATCAATATTCTCAAATTTAGCCTTATCAAATTGATCTTTTAATGAACTTAACAAATTTTTAGGATCTTCAAATTCCATTTCGACGTATGCACCAATTTGGTTTAGCGGTTTAATTTCAGATTTTTTGAGCAAAATTCTGTTTGTATATTTAGCAAAATCAGCAAGCTCAAATTTTAAAATACTTGAATTAGCTTTAGTAGTAGCGTTAGTGTTATTTGTCTGATTAGTTGAAAGCTGCCCTATAAATTTAGATTGTGTTGATTCTTTTCGATTATCATTATCCTTGAAATATTTATACTGAATAGCAACTCGCATTTTATAATACTTTAGTCAAGACGCATCACCTCTAAGACTAAAGGCAAAGTAGCGACGATAAGGATTGAAATCTGAATCAGGAGCACCTAGATTGCGTCTATTATAATCTATCGAAGTTTGAATTTCATCAAGTCGTCCTCTTTCTCTTTCTAAGTCTTCTCGACGTTTATTTATTGCCTTAAGGATTTCAACACCTTCAGCTCTTAGAATTGTCTCATATTGAGACCTAAAACTATCGGTCGCTAACTTTTTAAGCAAACCTATACGAATTTCGTCTTGTTTTTGGAAGTTTTTAATATCTTCGGTAATTACTTCAATTTTTTGGTCAATAATATCTTTTTGAATTAAAAGTCTTTGTAATTCGGGACTTTCGCTATATTCACTTGGTGGACCAGCTAATTCGCGCGGATTATATAATTCAATTTTTGAACCTATTGCACCTGGCTCATATTTTGCAACTTTTTCTCAACTTGCTGAATCTGTAGTGCTATTGTTTTTGTTTTTATCTGTAACACCTTGAAGAATCAATTTTCAATCTTTAATTGATGATTCATCAATTGCAAAATAAGGATCATCAAAAGCAAAGTAAATAGTTTGCTCAAAAGTATCTTCTTTTCCTGAATGATTATAAAAATTAGTTATACCAGCTTGAACTAAAGGTGGTTGGGTTAATTGGGTTGTAAATTGAAGATTATTTCTTCTAGCAACAACACCACTCGCATCAGGAGTTGGACTAGTCTGATCAAGAGATAAAGTGAGTTGATTTGCTTGATCAGCTTCAACTGTTTGAATTTGACTAATTTTATAAGTTGTTGATGGATAAAGATTTTGGTCTTTAGCATCGGTTACTTCTTTATTTTTTAGTTCGGCAACAAGTGCTTTTTCATTTTCTTTATATTTAACGGTAAATTCGTATTCTTTTTCTTCTTTGTTATCACCAGTTGTTAATTCTTTACCATCAGGACCAAGAGCTTTAAATTTAACTTTAATTTTTTTATCATTTAGCGACCACATTGAAACTGGATCAAGATTTAAATTTAAATTTTCTGGAAGATATTCTTTTGTAGGTGTTCTAGGTTGGGATGGCGACTCAACGCGTGGCTGTTGAACTAAAATAATTTTTTCTGGTGAGAGCACGGTAAATGGTGTTTTGAAAGTTTTAGGTTCAACACTAGCCTCAGTTTGGGTAGTTACTAATCCAGCTGCTCCATTTTCTAATTTAAGTTTGTAATCTTTTTCACCAAAAGGTATTTCAAGATCTTGACCTTGAAGTTTTAAAATTTTGTACTCAACATTTGGAATTAAATTTTCTAAATCATATTCAATCTCAAATTTAGATTCATCTTTGAATGTTGTAACTTGTGAAGTTGTAATTAAACTAATTGGAATTTTTGATTTAGTTTCTTGTTTTGGATCGGGTTGAATTAATAAAACAATTGGATTTTTAACAATTCGATCAAAGTTAGTTGGATCGCCTTTAAGTTTAATTTTTAGTTTTGCACTTGTATCTGTAAGTTCAGAAACAACAAAAGACTCAATTACTGGAGGAATAACAATTTCAGATTCTAATTTAGGTGCATATTCTAAATTATATTGACGCTCTGGAACGGCAATTACAATATCTTCAGGATTTGCACCTTTAAGATCAGTGCTTTCAGAAACTTTTTTGAGCTTAAATTCAAAGCCAATTTTGGCTCCAGGTTTGATTTTACCTTCTGCTTTGGCATTTAAGTCAATCTCAACTTTATATGGTGTTGCTTTTTTAGTTTGATCTTCAGTTACTTCTAGATCAGAAATTGTAGCTATTTCAGAACCATCGTTTTTGTTTCTAATTGTAACTTCAAATGTAGCACCTTTTAAAAATGAATTATCATTGTCAAAGTAAAGGCTTACAGTTCCAAATACTTTTGATCCATCTTCTTTTGTAGGCGCTAATTCTTTGGCAGCAGGATCATGATCAGCATCAGGAGAACTAGTTGGCGAAGGAATAGCTGCCGGTACTGGCGCGGTTGTTGTTGTTGCTGAAGTATTATCAGTCCCAGTTTTTAGATCTTTAACTTCTATATCAGATAAAAATATTTTCTGAACTACCGGTGTGAATTTTAAATTTGTTGAGGTTTTTAAATTATCGATTTTAACTCCGGCAATTTCAAAATTCTTAATTTCATAAGTATGATATCTATCAAGATTATTCAATTTAAAAGTAATTTTCCCGGTTTTTGGATCGTATTTTGATTCTGATATAAAACTAATTTCCTTTTTATCTGAAGAATCTACGGTTGGTGAAGTTGCTGGAGTTGGAGAGCTATTAGCTGGAGCTGATGTGGCAGCTGGGGCAATAGTAATTGTGGCAAAACTTTCTGGAATTTGTAAAAAGTGCTTGTTAAAATGAAATTCTAAAGTTGCTGATCTACCATCGGCATCTTTATCATCATCCTGAATAAAATTGACACTTTCAGTATATTCAAATTGAGCTTTAGTTTCAAAAAATGGAATTTTTTGGTCTAAAGGCGAATTTTCAACCTCAGTAGAGTTGAATTTAGCTACTTCCATTTTATTTTGACCCAATTCAATTGGGATAGCATGATTTTGAGCATCAACAGTTTTAATTTTTAAATTAGGATTTGAATTAGACAATGAAGAACTTTGAGAAGTGCTTTGCTCAGCTTCTTTGATTGTGAATTTAGTAATTTCGTAAGTTTTATTTGGAGCTAAATTAGCTTGATTTAGTTGATCTTTAGAAGTTTTATTATCAATTGTTACTCGTGAAATTGGACCATCAGGAATAAATGTAAATTTGGTTGTTTGAGGGCTTTGGGCTTGGTCACCAACACCTCCTGCGCCAGCAGTTGCTCCTTGGGTTGGTGTTTGGTCAAGTTTTTCGGTAATTTCAAGTTCAATTTTGTGTTTATTTCTTCAAAGATATTCATCTTTTTCGTCAAATTGGATAATTACATTTGCAGCCTCATCTTGATAAGAACCAACTTGGGAAAAATTAGTAAGTCAAGCTTTTTTAGCTGGAGTTGTAAATTGTTTTTTATCAACTCGAGCATTTTTATACTCAGAAAGTTCAATTTTTTGATCTTTATAAATAAAATGTTCAATATTGTAAAGCGAAGCTTTGTTTAAATTAGATTCAAAGGTAACAACATAAAAATGTGATTTATCATTTTGAGCTGATAATTTTTTAATTGAACTAGCTTGTCTTATTTGTTCATATTTTTTAAGAGATTCATTATATAATTGCACTCGAAAATTACTTTTGTGCTCATCTTCATCAGATAAATCTTCGGAGGAAACAAAATAGGCATAAATTGTTGTTGTAATTCCTGAAGTTTTATCTTGTTCTTCGGTATAAATTAACTGATCATACAAAGCAATTGGAATTGTTTTAATAATTGATTTTTCATTAACTTTTCCTGAACCAGAAGGCTGATTTTCAAAAGTAGCTTCAAGAGAATAAGCTGAGTTAAAATCAACAAGATTTGAAGCTGTACCTGTTTGTGTATCAAGCGAAGAAGCTGAAGCTGGTTTTCTAACTAATTCAACTTTTGTAATTTTATAATTATAAGTTTCAAATAATTTGTTTTGATCAATATTTTTAGTGCTGCTAGTAATATTAGTTTCAATATTTGAAGGCTTAGAATTAACTGTATTAGTTTCTGCATCAATAGAAATTGAAGTTGCTGCTTCTGGAAGACTAATTGTTTTTTGACTTTGGGCACTATTTTCGTAGTTGTCTTGAAGAACAACACTAATTGTTCCATCAGAGTTAATTATTCCCTCAACAGTTGAAATTGGAACGCTAGAATTAACTTTATCAATTCGTTGATATGAAATTTTTGCAGTGTAATTTTCCAAATATTGGGCTGTTTTATCATCAAGCGTAATTTTAACATTAGCGGTTTTATTAGTTGAATTAAAACTTGAGTCAATTTTGGTAACACTAAAACTATTTGGTGTTGTCCGAAATAGTTTGTCTTCGTATTTGACTAATTGATCATCAAAAGCAAGACTTTGCTGAATTCCTTGATCATCTTGGTAAATAACTGAAACAATTTGGTAATAATTTAGTGTTTTTAAATCATTTGCACTAAAAGTATATTCAGAAGTTGTTTGGTTTTGAGTTGGATTTCCGGCTAAATCTGCTATATGTTCTTGACCATCAGTAATGTCAATATATTTTAATTTAATAGTTGGGGAGGCAACATCAAGTAATAATGTTGAATTCAAAGTAATTTTAATTTTAGCGTTAGTTTCGGCTAAATTAATTTTTTGGACCCTAGTAATAAATGAAGCTGTATCAAAAGTTGCTCTTAAAGCCGGACTAGAATTACCAATAGATTGATTTGAATCTGGATTTTGCAATGGAGTTGTTGAAATTTTTACATTAGCAAAATTAGTACCTTCCAAGGCTTGATTTGACGATGAATCACTGTCGGCAGTTGGGCTAGTAGGACTTGGACTAGCAGAATCTAAACTAGCAGTTGCGTCTTGGAAAGTTGTAACTTTTGATGAGCTTGAATCGTCAAAAACACTTGCTAGGCTACGACGAGTTCGACTTAAAGGAGCTAGATCAACGCTAGCTGAGTGAACTTTTGTCGAGTTAGAAGAAGTAATTGAATTCAATGGGAAATATTTAACAATTTCTTGGTTAGAATCTACCTGTGGAACAAACTCCAATTTAGAAATTTCAAAACGTGAACCTGCTGGAACTTTGCTAGCAAAATTATCTTTGTTAATTTCAAAAACGGCAAGACCGTTTTTGTCAACAACTGCCTCAGCGCTAAGATCTGGGTCATCAGGATCTGCATCTTGGAATTTTTTAAATGTAAGTCTAACTTTATTATTGATTAAAAATCAGTTTTTGTTAATATCAAAAACCATTCGCACAACTGCCCCATGACGTTTAAATTCAGTTTGAGCAATATATTCTGGAACAACATCACGAGCGGTAGTGTGGAATTTTTTTTGATCTTCAGTAAGTGTGTTAATAAATCCAACAGCAATTCCGTTAACATAAATATCAATAATTTGGTAAATAGTATATTTCTCTAAATTTTCAAGTAAAAATTTAGCCTTTGCAGTTGAGCTGTTTTCATCATATTCAATTGAAGCACCAACTTCGGCAATTGCACCAGTACGAGTTGATCTTACTAACAATTTTATATCATGATTAGAATTAAGAGATTTAGTTCCGTTAGCATTATAATCTTTGAAAAATTGTTTTGGATCTTTAATACTTAATTCAATTCCGGCGGATGTATCGGTTAAATTAGTATCATCTAAAGTTAATTGCCCTAGTCCTTGGCCAGGTTGGCTAGGGACTTGATTTTGTTGGCTAAGTTGATTAAGTTTGTTTTCAAGTAAAGTTTTATCAATTTTTATTTCAGAAATTAATGATTTAGTTGAGAATAATTTTTTGCTTGAATCAAGACTAGTTGTATCAAAATTAACATTTATATTTTGGGCTGTTGCATCTAAACTTGGAGCAGAACGTCTTGTTCTTATTGAACGAGTATTGCGAATTTGTGTTTTTTTTGATAGTTTTAAATCTTTGACTTCATAAGTGCTTGCTTCATCAAGATTTTCGATTAAAAATACAGCTTGATTATTTGAAATTGTTACTTTTGATGATTTTTTAATTTCATTTTCTTTAGTTTTGAGAACATATTCAAGTTCAGCTTCAAATTGATCATTTAAAATATCATCATTAACTGAGTCAAAAAAGACTGTAAGTTCAACACTAGTTTTTGAAACATCAACATAAGTAATATTTTTAACACTAACAGTGGTTAATTGAGTTACAAATGTTTTAGGTTGATCAGCCAAAGTTGTTGAAAAAGGAATTGAATAAATACCATTTGGCCGAACAACTTGAATTGAACTAACTTCATATTTTGTTAGTTTTTCTAAATTGTTATTAAATTCAAATTCAACTGAAGCTGAAGTTTTAGGACTTTGGCCAGCAACTGAAGTTTCAGCTTTAATTTTTGCTGAAGCTAATACTAATTTTCCAGTTTGTTTGTTAATTAGTGTTAATGTAGCAACTTGGTCTTTTTTTAGTTTTAGTATTTCATTATTTGAATTAGAAAACTCAACTTTAATTTTTGCTGATTGTTGTTTGTCAATTGTTTGTGTTGAATCTGTTGGGTTAAATTCAATTCTTGAAGCAACAACATCTGTTGCAAATTTAAGAGTTTTTTGTTTTGAACTAGCGCTAATTTCAGCTGCAAGATTTTGGTCTCTTGTTTCAAGAAAATCATTAACTATTTTAAATTTAGGTCCATTTTGAGCATTTTCAGCATTAGTTTTTACATCAGACTTGTTGGCTAAAGTTAAAGTGGCAATTTTAAAGTCAGTTCCTTCACGAAGATTGTCAAAAACAACATCAGCTCGTAGACGACCATCAGATAATCTTGTAATTTGAACTGTTTTTTTAGTATTAGAAGTTTGAACTCCGGCAGTAGCATCAACATTAACAAATGTAGCTACTGGGTCACTATCTTGTTTAATTTCCACTTCAATTTGTTTGCCTGCTAAATAAGCATCTCTAATTGGGTCAAAATAAATTTCGGCCTTTACTGAGTTTTGTTTTATATCTGAATAAACAAGGTTTCTAATCTCAATACTATCAACATTTACAACAAAAGACTTAGAATTATCTTCAGTAAAATTTTTCTCATCTTTAAAAATTAAATGATCAGGACGAGAATAATCATTTACTGAAACTAATTCATACTTTGCTGCCCGATCAAGATTAGAAAAAGTAAATTCAGCTTCAATTTGACTGTTTTTTTCTTCTGCTCTAGCACTTGAAGCCACAATTGCGCCAGTTTGGGTGTTTTTTAATAAAAGGGTTAATTGTTTTTGTTGGTTAGCGACTTGTTGTAAAAGTAGTTTTTGGGCATCAGCAAAAGCTAGCTTTACTTTAACAGTTTCGTCTTGGTTTGAAACAACGCTAAAAGATTTTAGCTCAGGAGATGAGTAAAATTTTTGGGAGTCAATACTTGCTTTTTCAAGATCTGGGCTGTAATTATTAACTGTTTTTTCAAATAAAAAGCCAACAGAAGTTTGAATATCTTTATTTTTTGTCTCGTTAGTAATACTTAAAATAGAATATTCTGAACCAGCATCAACTGAGTCAAAATTTAGTTTTAATACTAAATTTGAGTCTACAATCGCACTTGCTTCAACAGTTTTTTGATCTCTTGAGTTTTGAAGAACAACTTTGATACTGTCGCCACTTAAAAAAGTATCACTAACTGGGTCAAAAGATAATTCAATTGCGATTTTATTATGAGTCTGCTGAGTTTGGACTACTTTTATAACTTTTGCCGTAGTTGCAACCGTAGCAAAATTACGCTGGCTTGCTGATTCATCTTTTAGCGCATCAGAAAATTCGATTTTTTGGGCATCAACTAAAATTTCACTAACTGTATAGTGACTTAATTTATCAAGATTTTGAACATCAAATTCAACTTTGTTAATTCCGTCTTCAAATTTTATCTCATTAGCTTGGGCTGAGGCCATTGTTCCGGTTGCGTTATTTTTTAAGAAAATAACTGCTTTTTTCAGTGAAGAATTTGCTCTTTTTTTATATTCTGGATCTTTTGTGGTAAAATTAACAGTCAATTTTGCGCTGTCTTGAGTAGGCTGAGCTGAAATTGAAGCAATATCACTAAGAGTATAAAAATAAGGTAAATTATCAGTTTCTTGTTGGTTCAAGTCAATAAATTTATACTCTAAATTATCAAAAAGCTCGTCTTGGTTTGGCGCTGGTTCTAATTTGAAAAAAGTATATTTTTTCCCAGCACTTAGACCTTCTAATTTAACTGAAAGTAAATTATTTGCAAGAACTGAGTATGAATCAGTATTTGCACTTAAATCTAAAGGTAAAGATTTAACTTCTTGGTTGTCTTCGGATTTAAAAATTGCATTAAATTTTTTGCCATTTAAATAACGATTGAAATTTGGGTCAAAATAAATTAAAGCATTAGCGCTTGTTAAGTTAATTGATTCAAAGTTTGCACCAATTATTTTAACTTTTTGGAAACTTGTTGTAAATCTTGCATTTAAATCAAGAACACCTTCGGAACTAAAAAAATCAGTTTTTCCCAGTATTTCAACATCAGCAACTTGATATTCAGTTTTAGGATCTAAATTTTCAAGATCAAAATGGACAATAAGTTTATCATCAGCTAATGTGTAGTGTGTATTTTGGACTGAATTTTGGGTTGAAACACTAATGGTTGATAAATTTGATAGATTTAAGTTAAGAGTTTTTGTTAAATTAGCAAAACCGGGTTGACCAAATGTTATTTTTGCATTTAAGTCTAAATTTGTCTTTGAAATATTTTTAAAATCACCAAGAATTGTTACATTTGCCCGCGCACTTGTTTGGTTGATATTCTCAAAACTAATGTCTGAGACATAATATTTGACAAAAAATTCGTCCAAAGGTAAATTTTGTTGGGTGTTTTTGTTTTGATCAAAATTGATTGCAACTGCAACTTCTGGATAGTCAGAAATGACAATTTTATCAAGTTTATATGTTGTTGAACTTTCAAAGTTTTCAAGTTCAAATTTAATTTCTGAACTCTGAGGGAAACTTGCTTTTGATTTATAAAGTTTTTGGGGCTCATCTTTTTTGTGATAGTATAAATAAAGTTCTTTGTCGTTTAAAAATGATGAATCAAGCCCAAAACCAAAAGTGTATTCAACTTTTGAGGCAAGAATTTTTGGCTCTAATTTAATAAAAGTTTTAAGATCAGAAATTGAAGTAATAAAATTACGACTTGCTGAGCCAGACTCAAGACTGTTGTCTCAAGCTAGACTTAAATAGTCATAGGCATCTTTGTTTTTGGCAAAAACTGAATTTGGATTTAGCCCACCAAAAACAACTCTATCAAGGCTGTACTTTGTTTTATTTGTGAGTCCTTTTGGCTCAAAACTAATTTGGTAAGAATTTATCCCATCAGTTTTTTTAAAAACACCACTAACTGGAAGAATTGAATTATCATCTAAATATAAATGTGCCTGTCTTCCTTCTAAATTATCAACTGAGACAACAGATAAGTCGATTTTGGCAAAAGTTGCGCCTGTTGCAATTTTGGAGTCAACAATTGCCGCAGGTGTATAAAAGTTTTTAATAAAAGTTTTGCCAAATTCAACTTTTGATGACTCAAGTTCAAAACTTTCGATTTGATAAGAAGAACCTGGGGCTAAATTGTTAAGATCAAAGCTCGCTAAATTAGCAGCAAAAACTGAACTGACACTAAATTTTTGACCTGTTTGAATATTTGTATAGTTTAGTTTTATTGGTTTGTTTTCCAAATTAGGACTAGTATCTAGAGTTGAAAAATTAACAGTAAGTCTTTTTGAGTCAAAAGTTAAATTTTGGTCAATTAATGAATCAGCACGATAATTATATTTGTCTGTTGTTGCCTCAAAAAGTTTTTCTTTTTGGGCATCTTGTTCGTAATTAATTTGTGGGGCAAGGGCAATTTTTTGCATTGGCACAAGCGGAATGTCACTGTTTGTCTCAGAACTGTCAACATAACGAATTGCACTAATTTTATAATCCATTCCCGGATGGAGATTTTCAAGGCTAAATTCAGCCACTCCGTTTTTAACGGTAGCTGAATCTACATAAGAAGTGTGAATTTCCTGAGAACTGCTAAGCGGATCAGTGTTGCCTGCTTGATTTTTTAGAATAAAATAATACTCAAGAGCAACTTTTTTGCCCTCAAGGTTGGCAGCCTCATCGGCAAATTTTAGCGAAACTGAGGCACTAGAAGGAGTTTTTGTTTGAAAATTAATTGTTGAAACTGCTGGCGGAGTGTCAACAAAATTGCTAACATTTTGACCAAAGGCAATTACCTTTTTGGCTGAAAATCTTTTTTGTTTTTTATCATCAAGATAAACTTTTAGATAGTATCTTTTACCAAAACTAAGACCATTATAATTTGAAGATAGCCTTCAAGTTCGACTAAATTCATCATAAACGGCCTTATGTGAAGCAATTACATCATTGCCTTGTTCATCGGCTGTAAAGTCAACGTTTAAATCTTGATAATTTAGTTTGTATGAATCTAAATCGCTAAGGGCAAATTCAAGTTCATAGCCAATATTATCACGATTAATATGTTTAAAATCAACAATATTATATTGAAGTGTATTTCAAGACTTTAAAAGGAAAGGAAGAAAACTGAGTGAACCAATGCTAAGTCCACCAAAGGCAAGTAATGAAAGTATGATTGCACGTTTTTTGCTTGCTTTCATTAATTTTTTCTCTTTTTTTGTTAGATTTTCAGCCATAATTACTCCTCTTTATATATAATACAGATTTTGTTCTAATTTTACCAGTTTTTTGCTTAATAATAACAAAAAACAAAGTTTGAAATTATTTCAACTTTGTTTCTTTAAATAAAAGTAGATAGGTAAAATAAATTTTAGACTTTACTAGATATTTCAATAGTATGTTCTAATTATACTAAAATACTTTAAAATCAAAAGAAAATAAAAAAATATTTTTAGTAATTAACCATTTTGGCCAAAAATTACTATGCACAAAAAATTTTTAAAAAAATGCTTGGCCTATGAAAAAATTCTGTTATAATAAAACTCGCTAAGAATAATTAATAAATTTTGATATTGAATTAAGGGGGATTTAACTATGTTTTTTGTCTAAAAAATCAGACAGCGCGAATTTTCCATTATATTTTTAAATATGATGGAGTGCCATAAATTTGACCGTTTAGAAATCTACAAATTTATGGCTTTTAATTATTGTTCTTTCAAAACTTCATATATTTTTTTAAACTCAATGTAAGTAAAAAAGAGTTTTCTATTTACATTGAGTTTAAATAGTAGTTGTATTTTTTATGGTTTTGTTATTTTATCCATAAATTGATTTTTTGCAGTATTTTAGCTAAAAAAGGTAGTTTAGACATTTTATAATTTTGCTTTTAGGTTAAAATTTTAGCTTTTTTAGTTTGCCTTATTTTATTAATAAGTAGATTTTGCATTCCTGAGTGTTAGATTTAAAATTTAGTGTTTTTTCCTTGATAGTTATTTTTTCTGAGTTTGCCAAAAAAGTTAAAAAAGTGCCGAAAACTAAACCAGGACACTTTTTTAAGATTATTTATCAAACCGGGAAACTAGCCAAAATTAATCCGCACAAAATTTTTAAAAAAATGCTTGGATCAAAATAAAAATATTGTACAATATCAATACTTTGGTTTTATTATGGGTTCTTTCAAAACTTAATAAAGGTTAGTTTCAAACTTTGAGCGCGTTTTTTGCTATTAACAGTTCTTCGTTTGTTTTGATTACGAAAATGTCAAGATCTGATTCTGGTGCTGAAATTTTTTCAATAGCACCAAATTCTGGAATTGGTCTTGAATTTAGTTCTTGATCAAGAACTAAATTCAACTTTGGTAATTGAATTTTTGCAATTACCAAAGCGCGAATTAGTGCTGAATTTTCGCCTACTCCACCGGTAAAAACTAAAGCTTTAATGTTTTTACCAACCTTATTAATATAATTAATTAGATAGTCGACAATTTTCTGCACATAAACTTCAAGGGCAAAACTTGCATCTTGATTACCGTTGTCTGCAGCAGAAATGACATCCCGAAGGTCAGAAGAAACGTTTGAAAGTCCTAAAAGTCCTGATTGTTTGTTTAAAAGTGTGTCTAAATCAGTAAAGGAAAAATTAGCTGTTGTGCCTAGGTAGGTTAAAATTGAGGGGTCTACATCGCCGCTTCGGGTTCCCATGGCAACACCTGCAAGTGGTGTCATTCCCATTGAAGTATCAACTGAAGCCGAATCTTTAACAGCGCACAAAGAAATCCCATTCCCAATGTGCATGTTTACAAAATTAACTGAATCAGAATTATAGATTTTTTCAACTTGTGTTGTTATATATTTGTGAGAAATGCCGTGAAATCCGTATTTTCTTATTCCGTACTTGTTTGCTATTTGGGTATTAATTGGATATGTGTAATTAACTTTAGGGATACTTGCGTGAAAAGCGGTGTCAAAACTTGCTGATAATTTTGCTCAAGGAAGTAATTTTTTAATAGCGCTAATAGTTGCAAGCGCCCCTGGATTGTGCAAAGGTGCAAATTTTGCTGCTTCTTCAATTTTTGCTATTGCTGAATCATCAAGGCGAGCTGGAGCATTAAAACTTGCACCTCCGTGAACAATTCGAAATCCGACAAGCTCAAATTCTTCTAGGTTTTGGACTAAATTATTGTCTTTTCAAAGTTGAATTTGACTTTCTAAGGCATCAGAATGAGTTGGAAAATCCTTGCTCAAGTTGTAGCTTTTTTCGTCAAATGTCATTTTGATTTTGCCTTCTTGAAGTCCAATTCTTTCGATTAGACCAACTCCGAGCAAATCTAATGTATCTTTTTCAAAAATTTGTCATTTAATTGAGGATGAACCAGCGTTTATAACTAAAATTTTACTCTTCATTATTTATCCTTTTCAACTTGAAGTGCGCTAATTAGTGCGGTGTAGAAAACATCTTCAACCGTTGCTCCACGTGATAAGTCATTAATAGGAGCGGCGATTCCGGTGATTATTGGTCCTATTGCTCCAAAGCCCCCAAGCCTTTGAGCAATTTTGTAGCCAATATTTCCAGCATCAAGATTTGGAAAAATTAAAACATTCGCATTTGTAGCAACATTTTCACCATATTTTTGGCGACGTACTTTATAGTCAAGAGCTGCATCTAATTGAATTTCACCATAAGCTTCAATTGGTGAGGTTGCATTGAACATTTTTACAGCTCTAGATACGGCATCAGATTGAGGTGATTTGGCTGATCCTTTTGTTGAAAATGATAAAAAAGCCGGTTTAGGGTCAAATCCAAGTTGAATTGCAAAGTCAAGTGCGTTTTTAGCAATATCTGCTAATTGAGTTTCGTTTGGTAAAATATTTACCGAAATATCACTAAATAAGTATTTTTCATCACCTCGATGCATTATCATTACGGAAGAAATAGTTTTAATATCTGGTTTTGGTCCGATAATTTTGAATGCAGCTCGAAGAATTTCTGCAGTTGGATAATTAAGCCCGCCTATTACAGCGTCAACTTTTTTGTTTCGAAGGAGCATTGTCCCGTAAAATGCATTAGAATCAAATTGGGCGACAGCTGATTCTAATGTTTCTTTGTTTTTGCGGATTTTTAAAAATTGTTGTATAAAAGTTTGTTTTTCTTCTTCGTCAACTAAATACTGGTCGATTTCAAGATTCTCATATAATTGGTCAACAAGTAAAATTGGTCTAACTAAATTTTTAGCTTTTAATTGCTGAGCGGCTTGAATTGCCCGTTCATCATGTCCGTCAATAATTAAAACTGAACGTAGACTTTTAGTTTCATTTTGTTGTTTTAGTCGTAATTCAAGATAATTTTGGTATGTCATTTTTTCCTTTCAAAGGTCAGTTTTGATCAACTAGATTTAATTTTACAAAATTTTTTTTATTTTGCTAAAAAAAAGATCAATAAATTACTAGAAAATAACTAGTTATTTGAATTTTTTATTAGTCTGGTAAAAAAAATATATTTCAAGAACATATATTTCAAATAAATAAGAATTTAAAAAATAAACTTAAATCTTTTATCTTTAAATTCATTAATTAACAAAAAGATCTACGATTCACCTTCTATCTCAAGAAATTTTTTACTTTTATTACCGCGAAAATCTACTCTTGCAAGTTCTTCATAATATTCAGTTCTATCATCATTATCTCAAGTAAAGGGGCCGTGTACTTCTAAAATTAATTTTTTTTCTTGTTGACTATATAAATTAGTATTTTTTAGAAAGTGTCTAAAAAAGCCAAATTCATGATCTATTTCTTTTAGATATTTATTCAGCGCATCCCGATATAAAATTAATTCTTCCATAGATGATTCAATCACATTTTTATCTAAATCATTTTGCCTTGGCAATCTAGAAACAAAGAAGGCCGGATCCATGCCATCACGCAAAAAAATATCTTGTTCAAGTTTGACCAATTTTTGTTTGAAATAATATTTTAAAATTTTGTATTTACCTTGATAAATATCATCATATAAATTTGAATGTCCAAATCAGTAGTAAATTTTTTCACCATCAACATACAATAAAATGAAATTTTTTAATGCAATTGGCATAATCCATGCTTCGCCCGCACAAAAGGCGGACTTGTAATATGGTTTGAATCAAAAAACTGGGTTTTTTGAGTCAAATTGGGAAATTATTTCATCAAAAAGTCCATATTCTTGTCCACCAAAGTAAAAAATTTCGAAATTTTCAGGTTTTAGTTTTGCCCAACTTGGCAGAATAAAATAATCAGGTACATCGAGGGAAAAATATAAATCTTCAAATTCATATTTAGGGCCAAATAAAATTTGCAACAAATAGATTAATTCGATTTTATTTGTTCAGTTATTCACATTATCATAATAAGTTTGGCCGTCTTTACCAAAAAGGTTGATGCAATATTCGCGATACTCTGGACCAAATTTATCAAATCAACTAAGAATAAATTTATCACGATTTTCAATGTTTAAGTTAAGTTTTTTAATCCCGTATCTTTCAAATTTTTTGAGCAAATTTTCATAAGTTTCAAAAGTAAATACGTTTTGAATTGGTTGAATTTGGGTTTCTTCGTCAAAATTATAATTCTCTTTTAATAACAAATTGTAGATACTTTCTACATTTTCTCCTAAATATGCTTTATTTATATCTACAAACTCTGAATTATATTCATATCTATTTGATAAAAAATCAAAGATTTTCTCGTGATAATTTGCTAAATTTTTTGGCTTTGCATAAGGAACACTTTCCTTAATTTCCTTAATAATTAAATCTTCAATTTCTCTTAATCTACTTTTTCGTTTAAATATTTTTCAAAAATAAGCCGGATAAGAGATTGAAAATTCACATTTTTCAATATCATCAAAGTTTTCAAATACAACAGCAACTCTTTTAAAATCTTTACCATCGTGTAAACCATATGCAAAATAAAGTTCAGAGTAAGAAGCGGCAGTTTCTTCTTCGTTTATTTCGCAATTTTCAACGTGCTGACTAAACCAGGACAAAAAAAATTAACACTAAAGGTGTTGGCTTTTTTTGTCCGAGTTTAGGAGAAAGCTAACACCCAATGTGTTAGCTTTTTTAAATTTTCAAATGCAACAAAACGGAGAATACTAATGTCAAGGCACTTTATAAAAGACGAGTTTGATATGATTTATAAAATTTACAATGAATTTGGATTAAAACAAACAATAAATTATATAAATGATATTTCGCCAGAAACAAATTTTATAACCAGAACACAACTACTTCGAAGAATCAAAAAAATTATTCGGTATTATAATAATGGTATGCAAGATCAATTATTAGATAAAAAAGGCGCGAACAGAAAGCCAGGGAGTGGCAAACGTAAAAAACCAATTGAACCTGATTGAAACGAATTTACAAAAGAAGAATTAATAGAAATAGCTAAGAGATATTACGAAATCAATAAAGATAAATTAAAATCAGGAAAAATTAGTGAAGCCAAAACACTAAATATTCCTTATAGCAAATCTGCAAAAATTTTTAATGTATGCAGGCAATCAGTGGCAAAATCTAAAACTAGAGTTATAAAAGTAAGGGAACACAAAAATGATGCAATAATTAAAAAATCCTTTCTTGATAACAAAGGTAGATATGGTCGCATAAGGTTGAGTGCTTATATTTCTATGAAATATAATATTGACATTCACCCTCGAAGTCTTGGCAGACATTTAAAAAGATTGAATTTAGTATGCAAAATTAGAAAAAAAAGAAGAAAGAGCGAAATTAAGAACACCAAATTCGCACTGCCGGATATTGTTAAACGCGACTACAATGATAAATTAAATAGAAATATTTTTGCTACTGATATTACATATATAAAAGCTCCCAGAGATGTTAAGGAAAGCCATGTATTTTTGTCTGTAATAATTGAGCATAAAACTAAAAAAATCAGAGATTTTAAATTATCTGTAAGCAATGATCTTAATTTAGTTATGGATAATATAAAGACATTTAGGTCTATTGATAAAAATTTTGTTATTCATTCAGACCATGGATTTCAATACACTTCAAAAACCTATATTGACAAAATAAATAAAATGGGAGGAACTGTTTCATTGTCTCGCATAGGAAATTCTTTGGATAATAGGGAGGCTGAATATTGATTTTCAATTATAAAAAGTGAATGCTTAAACGAGTTAAACTACAGTAAAATAACTTTTGAAGATCTGAAAAAAATAATTGCAGATTATATATATTGATACAACAACTATAGAATTCAATCAATTTTAAATTGAAAAACACCACAGCAATATGCTATGATGTTACAATAATATTAAACTGTTAATTTTTTTTGTCCTAGTTTAGACAGTCACCAATTAAACACTTAATATCATTATGAAAATGGAAATCTTTGAGTTTTTTGGAAAAAAACGTACTTTTTGGGATATCTTCTAGTTTTAAATTATAAACATAATCTTCTTGTTTATAATTTAAACTAATAATTCTTTCAATTGGATTAGGATTGTATGAGTCTGTAAAGTAACTATATAAAAAATCTGGAATTTGATAATGCTTATAATAACAATTAGAAGTTAAATCAATATCATACTCATTCATGTTACCAATTGAACAATGATTTTTAATATTAACTTCTAAATATTTTAGTTTTTTTAACTGTTTTTTTGCCTTAGATACTAAATTTACTTGGTTTTCCATATGAAACACTCACTTTAGATATTTAACATTTTTTATTATTAATATAGTAATTTATAAAAAAGAAGATTTTTCAACACAAATTTGGTTTTGAAGTTCTCTAAATTAAACAACATACCCTTCAAATTTTAGTTTTAGTACACCTTTTCAAAATGTAGTTCACTTTTTTGTTAAGAAATTCAAGTAAAGAGCTATTTAAAATTAGAAGGGTATCTTGATTAATTTGTATTTTAATATCATCTAAATTAGGGGTTAAATTATTGCTTGTTTTGTTTAGATGTGTTTGGGTTTTTTTAATATTTGGATTGACAACAAGCGACTTTTGTTGTTTTTTGCTAAAAAAAAAAAAAAAAATGGACTAAATCACCAAAATTAGTAGTTTTTTGACTTTAATAAATCTAAATCGCGGACTTTGACTTTAAAATCTAAATTGCTTTTTCTATTTCGAAAATGCCGAAGCGACCCAAAAACACTTAGGTTTAATAAAGAAAAAGCGACAATATTAGTGATAAACTTAAAAAACTTTAACTTATTCTTCATGTTTTTTCCTTTTTTTATATACAATATTAATTCTTTATTATTATAATTATACTATATATTAAAAATTTTTTAGGAAAAAATACCTAAAAAATTGTTTTTTAAAAGAATAAGTTATTATGTTAATCAATCGCTAAAAATAAACTGCACTAAAATTCAGACATATTTTCCTGAGTTTCCAAGTTTGATGGCAAAATTCACTTTTTATTGAATACAAATATGAAAAAATACCCGTAAATCCGGGTTTTTTGACGCTAAAGTCTTAATCTTTATTGTTTTAAAATTAACCTTTTGCAAAAAAAAAAAAAAAATGCTTGGTCTAAAATAAAATTATGTTATAATAACCCTCACTAAGAATGAATTAATAAATTTTGATATTGAATTAAGGGGGAATTAGTTATGTTTTTTGTCTAATGTGCTTTGATAGCGCGAATTTTCCATTATATTTTAAATATGATGGAATGCCATAAATTTAACCGTTTAGAAATCTATAAATTTATGGCTTTTGATTATTGTTCTTTCAAAACTTCATATATTTTTTTAGGCTCAATGTAAATAAAAACGAGTTTTCTTTTTGCATTGAGTTTAAATAGTAGTTGTATTTTTTTATGATTTTTGTTGTTTTATCCATAAATTGATTTTTGCTAGTGTTTTGAACTAAAAAAGGCAGTTTAGACATTTTATAATTTTACTTTTTTAGTTAAAATTTTAGCTTTTTAGTTTGCCTTATTTTATTAATAAGTAGATTTTGTATTCTTGATGTTTAGATTTAAAATTTAGTGTTTTTGCTTTAATAGTTATTTTTCGTGAGTTTGCCAAAAAAGTTTAAAAAGCGTCAACCGGACGCTTTTTAAAGATTATTTCATCAAACTGGGAAACTCGGGAGGCGTATTTTTGCAAGCAAACATAAATTTAACTAACAAAATTACTATTTTTAAATAAATAAAAATGAAAAACTGGTTAAATAAATTTCTTAATAGATTTGATTTTTATTCAGATTTTTCAATTTTAGCTGAGTCAAAATTATCAAACAAATCAAATTTATCAACTTTAGAAATTAAGAAGTAATTAATATAAGGGAAAGAAACAAATATTAATATTTGTGTAATAAAAATTAGAAAACTACCGATATTTGTAAGCATTAAACCATTAGCAGCAAAAACTCCAGCACCAGAAGAAGAATTAGCATGCGTTGCAACGGCATAAATTTGTGAATAAATAAAGGCAACAATGGCAATTAGAATTAAACCTGAAGAAATTATTGCCGAAATTCAATATAATTTTGGGTTAATTTTACGCTCAATTGAATTAGGATACTTTATTTTTTTGCGTGAATAGGCGACAATAATTGCCATATATACACCAAAGAAAATTAGTGAAGGGAAATTGGACATCGAATCAACAATAACATCGCTACCATACCCGATTCCTGATCCATCTTTTTTTGGAAGTTTAATTGCTAGCGAAGGGATATAAATAACAAGCGCCCAAAACACTAATGTAATAAAAAGATAAAAAATTGTAACTTTTTCGTTAGAATATTTCTTTTTTAAACTATAAACTCCAACAATTGCATTTAATTTTACAAGATCTCTAACTTGATTTACAAATGCAGCATTTAAAGAATTAGTTACACCGTATGTTGAAATCAAAAGGAAAAATGCCACAAAAATATTGATACCACGGGCTGCATCAACCGGGAAAACGTCGCTAATTAGACCTGAAATTGTTCCTTTGTTATGCAGTGCTGATGATAAACCAATAAGAGTATAAACACTAACAATCAAAATCATTCCCGCTGTAATAATCAAAGGGACTCTTTTAGTTGCTTTTTGAACCTTATTATGAATTGAACCAACCGAAAGAAATGAATCATAAGCAAACAAAACCGCTGGAAGTGCAAGAATTAATTTTGAAAAATCAAAACTATTTTTTTCAGTTACTTCAAAAGCACTAGAACCACCGGCATTATGAGTTGTCGGGAAGAAAATTCCAGCAAAGACGGCAACAATTAATGGAACAAATTTTAAAACTGTTGAAACAAGGGCAATATATCCGGAAAATTTAACAGAAATATAATTTGTTATTACAAACAAAATAGTAAAAAAAGTACCTAATAATATGTGTGCCCAAAATGGAAATGAGAAAGCCGAATCGCTAGCTGTCTCAATAAACCAAATTGTAATTTCAGACGAATATATTCCTAAAATTAGGCTTAGCATTCCTAAATAATAAAATCCATAACTAAATAAGACAAAATAACCGCTTTTTTTGCCACCAATTTGGTAGGACCAGTTTGCTAGCCCATTTAGTTTGGTTTGTTTTAAAAAGCTAATTTCAGAAAAACTAATTGCAGCAAAAAGCGAAATTATTCCTCCAATAATTCAAGCAAAAAGTCAAGCATAGCCATTGTTATTAGTGGTTGCTGCGATGCTATTATTTTTGAAAAAAATTCCGATTCCAACAACTGAGCCAACAAGCATTGATAAGGCTGCAAAAAAACCAAGTTTTCGGGCGCTTTGAATTTTCATGAGATTTCCTTTTTTAATTAAATTGTAAGTTGATAAAATTTTGAATATTTTAAAATTATATTGTATAATTTACAAAATCCAAGTAATTTTTTGAATTTTAAATCTAAAAATTGCTAATTTATAACTAATAGAGAGATATATTATGAAAAACTTATCAAAATATCTGTTTTATTTAGGTTTTCTAAGTCCTTTTGCAGTTATAAGTTGCACTTCGCAAATCGAGTTAGTAAGAACTAATCCGTCCAAAGTTGAAAAAAATTTGCCAGAAGTTGAAACTAAACCGCCCAAAGTTGAAACTAATCCATCAAAAGTTGAAACTAAACCGCCCAAAGTTAAAACTGATCCATCAAAAGTTGAATCTAATTTACCTAAAGTTGAAACTAATCCACCCAAAGTTGAAAAAAATTTGCCAGAAGTTGAAACTAAACCGCCAGAAATTGAAATTAATCCACCCAAAGTTGAAACTAATGAAGATGACCAAAAACAACCAGAAAAAATCGATTCATTAAAACCGAATTCTGAAGAAACAAAAGAAACAACTGAAAAAACAACAGAAAAAATACAAACTGACACGGCAGTTAAACCTGAAATCAAAGATGATTTTGAATCAGTTGAACAAACTCAACCTATTTTTGATTTTGTTCAAGTAAACAATAAATCGGTACGAAATTTCCGCACAGATTTATTATCAGATCTTAAACAAAATGATTTTAAAGCCCCAAACAATCTAGTTTCAAATTATAGCCGCTATTTTCTTAGAAATTGGGAAAATGTTGTTAAAAAAGAAAACCAAAACACCTTTCTTGGACAGAAAAATGATAATTTAAAAGTTTATTTACTTGATAGAATGAACCCAAATTTAGTTGGTGATATTAATGCTAAGCAAAATCATTTTGCTTATTTTAACCGCCCCGCTTTAGGAAATTATTATAATTTACCTTGATTTGGGTTTAATTCTGATAGTCTTGAGCAAAAAAGATTTTCCAATATTTTTACAAGAAACATTCGCTTTGCGACCGGAACAGGTATTTTTTTAAACGCAAATTCCGAAAAAGCTGCTTTTTTAACTAATGCTCACGTTATTCATCCACAAGGAACCAAAATTCCTTTTTGAAAACTAATGAATAAAAAAGTTGGCCACAACCAACTAAATGCAAGACTAATCAAGTTTTTACAATATTATGATGATTTTAAGATAAAAGAACTAGATAATCGCATTTTATTTCGCCTTTTTGAACAAGAAGAAAAATTAAAAAAAGGAATACCTAACTTACCGCCTAGTTTCCAAAGTAATGTAAAAATTGATGAGTATATGGAAAATTTGTATCAAAATTATTTTGAGCTGGCAGAATGAGACAATTACGACTTTGACATTGCCGTTTTTTATTTTAATTACTCAAAATTTATAAACGATGTTGATAAACTTATAAAATATTTTAGCGAACACCAACAAGGTTTTATAAATTCAACTTATTCGCTTCAAAACGGTAAATTCCAAAATTTTGTCAACAGTTTTGCTGAATTTAAAAAATATTGACAAAAAATTTCAAAATTTCCGCCGCTGAAAATTTCAGACCGAATTTGAGACGATGGTGATTTTGACTATACAACAAAAATAGGGATGTTTTGGGCAAATAATTTATTTTCAAAAAATGTTTTTAAAGGGGTAAATTTTCGCCGAGATAATGGTGACCCACGTTTAATTGCCGCTAATTTTTTTGCAACAAACGGACCTGGAGCATCAGGAAGTGGAATTTTTAATGCAGATGGAAGTCTTGCTTTTATTAATCGTTCAATTTTAACTGTAAATGGCAATGTCAATTCACTTTTTTATGATCAATTCGGGCTTACTTCCCACTTGACTTCCGGAATCGCCCTAAGAGCAAAAAATTATAATTTAGTTGAAAGAATTTTGAAACTTTATGTAAAATAAAATTCCCGTTTTTAGGAATAATTCAAACCTGAGTTTCCAGTTTGATGCAAAAAATTCACATTTAGTGAATATAAATATGCAAAAATACCGGTAAATCCGTATTTTTTGACGCTAAAATCTTAATTTTTATTATTTTAAAATTAACCCTTTGCAAAAAAAAAAAAAAAAATGTTTGGTCTAAAATAAAATTATGTTATAATAACACTCACTAAGAATGAATTAATAAATTTTGATATTAGAATTAAGGGGGACTTAGTTATGTTTTTGCCATAAAAACTCAGATAATGCGAATTTTCCATTATATTTTTAGATATGATGGAAAGCCTTAAATTTAACCGTTTAGAAATCTGCAAATTTAAGGCTTTTAATTATTGCTCTTTCAAAACTTCATATATTTTTTTAGGCTCAATGTAAGTAAAAACGAGTTTTCTATTTACATTGAGTTTAAATAGTAGTTGTATTTTTTTATGATTTTTGTCAGTGTTTTAACTAAAAAAGGTAGTTTAAATATTTCATAATTTTGCTTTTTAAGTTAAAAATTTTAGCTTTTTTTAGTTTGCTTTATTTGATTAATAAGTAGATTTTGCATTCATGAGTGTTAGATTTAAAATTTAGTGTTTTGCTTTGATAGTAATTTTTCCTAAGTTTGCCAAAAAAGTTAAAAAGTGACCAAAACTAAACCAAGACACTTTTTTAAGATTTTCTCATCAAACTGGGAAACTCGGGAAAAATTATAATTTAGTTGAAAAAATTTTGAAACTTTATGTAAAAATAAAATTCCCCTTTTTTTGAGATTTAATTCAAAAAAAGGGGAATTAGTTATAATTATTCTTCTTTTTTATAAAACGGAATAATGTGAATGTGCGTGTGAAAAATTGTTTGTTTTGCATCTTTTTCGTTATTAACTTGAAGTCTAAAACCGGTTGCGCCAAGCTGCTTAACTTGGTCTAATGCTAATTTTCTTGCAATTTTTACTAAATAAGTAAGATCTTCATCGGAAATGTGAAATAAATTTCGTGAATATTTTTTAGGCACAACTAAAAAATGGCCAGGTGAAACCGGAAACTTGTCAAGAAAAGCGATAACTTGATCATCTTCAAAAATAATTTTTGCTGGTGATTTTTTTGCAATAATATCTAAAAATAATGTTGTATTTTCCATTTTTCCCCTAAAGTTTTCTAACAATTAACTAATTTTTACAATTGGGTCTTTAGTTTCGATTTTATATCCAATTGATTCAAAAAAGTCTTTAGCATCACGGAAAATTCCGCCTTGATCAGCAAGATATAATGAATAAGCTAGTTTTGTTTTTTCTTGTTGGGTATTTCAAGGTGTATTTTCAAGCGAAAAGTAGACTTGTTTTGTGTTATTTTCTTGAACAATTTTATCATACAGAGGAGCTAATTTGTTATAATATTTGACCGATATTTTTGACAAGTCAGAGCTAACCGCCGGAATTCCACTATCAATTTTTGGTAAATCTTGACCTTCAGCATTTATCTGAGGATTATAAAAAGTTCTATTTTCATCCCAACTAACATCAACATTGTAATAAAATTTTGATGAATTTATACTAATTTCGACAATAACACCAACAGCAAATTTATTAGCATCATTATCTTTTGTCGGAATTACGTTTTTAATTTTATATGATATTCCTGAAATCTGGGTAGGAATTTTGATCTCAAAGTCAGAAATTTGAACTTGATCTTTAGTTTTTTTGCGGTCAAAATTTGGACTTAGCTCAACAGGAAACATTTTTGCTTGATTAATTAAGTTAAAATTCTGGAAATCTTTAGCTGACCAAAGAAGATTTGAAGTTGGATCTAAAAAACCAGATTTAGTTTGACCTTGAACTCTAAGATCGTTAAATTGGAAAGATAAGTCACCTAAAGAAGCATTTTGACGGTACAAAATTCCAGCATATCCAAGCAATAATGTTGTATCAATGTCATCATTTTTTCCGAGTTTTTCAAATTCTTGCTCTTTGCGAGTTAATCTAGAATTAATATTTTCGCTACGTAAAAGTGTGTTAAAAGTATTAGTATCTTTAATTTTTAGTTGCGAAAAAGTACTTATACTATTTGGGTCGTTTGATTCAAATTGCCAAACTTGAACCGGATTTTTTGTTAACATTAAGTGAATTAGAAAAAAATCTGGTGAATTTGGATCAATATTTTGAAAAATTTGCCGTGATGTAAAGGATGTTCTCGCTGAAATACCATCTTTATAAATTTGCGAATCCTTAATTAAATTTGGTTGATCAAGTTGAGTTAAATAAGCCTTAACTAGCAACATTTTATTTATTTCACGCGCAATTCCGGTTGAAAAATTATTGTATAAAACAATAAATGCTTGATCATTAAAAGTCTTATTATAACCAACCTGAGGTGATAAAAGTGCAAAATCACTGGCTGAAATTGCATTAGTACTTTGTAATTGGGCAATGAATTTTAAACTATAAGTTGGATCCAAACTAATTTGGTAGTTTTGGTAAAAATCAAAAGCCGCTTTTGCTTCTGCAAAAAATTGCGAATTTGTATTTCTAAATTCGCTAGCAAGTGAATTTGAGCCGGTTTTGAAAATGTTTTGAGCTAAAATATTTTCAACATAGGCATTTTCAACAAAATCCTTAACATCATTTGAACTTATTCTTCGGTCTTCTTCAATCCTTTCGGACGAATCAACATTAACAGCGCAAGAAACTAAAGCACTAAAAGATGTGCCTACAACTAAGAAAAACGGTAATTTTTTTAAAAATTTGTTTTTTTTGGGGTGATTTTTCACAAATTTTCCTTTCAACTAATGACTAAATCGAAAAAGACTTTCAAGTTTGTCAATTATCGCCTGGCGCAACTCTTTTGATGGATCGGCTTTCAATTCCCAACGTTCTTTTTGATTATTATACCAAAAATCTGCGCTTAAATCATTTAAAGTTGCGTTAGAAATATAATCTTGTAACTTTTGGTTAATATTTAAAACCTGAGAAAGAACGTAAAAATTCAAAAAATTTTCAGACGATTGTAAAACTGAATTTAAAAAATCGGTTTTTTCTTGCTCAACTGTCGTTTTCTTTGACTCTAAAAGTTGTTTTTGATAATTTGCATCACGAACTAAAAGTGATTGAATAAAATTATTATTCGAAATATCGGCAAAAAGTTGACTCATGTTTATTGTTGAATTTTGTTTTGAGTCAACTTGATTATTAGCACTTAATTGCAATTGGTGAGAAATTATTTTGTTAAATTCCTCAAGACTACTAATTTTATTTAAACTCAAAACTTTCATCCCTTTAGAATCAAGCACTAATTTTAAATTATCACCTAAATTATAAACTAAATGAGTACGATAATCATTTTCATCTGCACCAAAAGTTTCTAAAAAAGCTTTCCCTGCCTGAGTAAGTTCATTATCAGAAAGTCCTTGAATATATGAATGAAGCCGTTGATTTAAACTTCTAATTTCACTAATTGGCTTAGAATTTAACTCAGATGGGTCAACAAGCAAACTTGGGGCATTTTTAAAGAGTAAATCTTTAAGTTTTTCCATTAAAGTTTTACTAAATAGTTTTTGTTTTGGCACGCTTGAGCTTGCATTTTCTAAAAAAGCAAAAATATAGCCAGCTTCATTATTTATTAAAGTTTGACTAAGTGAGGCAATCGGAAGTTGACCTAAAATTTCAGCACTTCTTTTATTATTTTCATAATCTAAAGTAGAAAGTAGAATTTTGTCTTGATTATTTTGGGTCGGATCAGTAGAATTTCCACCTTTAAAATTTTCAATTAGTTCCAAATTATTGCTAACTTGCTCAGCAAGTGATGATTCAGAACTTGTTTTTAAAACTTTATAAGTTAAAAGTTCTTGGAGAGTTTTTTTATCAACACTTCAAGGAGATTTTGCATCTCTTGCATTTGGTTTTGCATTAATTGAAATTTGAGAAATTTCAAAAAAGTTGAAATTTCCGGCCAAAGGTGCTTTTGGATCAAAATAAATTTCGTTAATTATTTTAGTCGGATTTACATATTCCTTAATAAAAGAGTTAGTAATAAAAGCGGAAATTTTAGGATCATTTGAGGCTGAAGTCGGATTTGGACTAGCAATATTTGGACCAAAGCCATTTTTGCCGATCTCGATTAAGCCGGCAAATAATTTTTCGCCTTTCTTATAAACTATTTGTCCTTTTTCGTCTTTAATATCATCTTTCAAAATTCGATCTTCAATATCACTTTTAGTAAAATTTTTATTAATTCCCAATTTAAACCGGGCAAAAGCGACATCTTGTGCCGCATTAATTGAAAGAGCTTCAACTGCTTGGTTAATATTAACAGCATTATTAAAACGCGGATCTGAATTTAAATACTTATTGAATTCAGTCTCTCAATTATTAAAGCCAAAAGTGGTTTGGTATCTACTACGCTCATCATGAAGAAAATTTCGTTGGGATTGACGTATTTCTTCAAAGGACTGCAATGTAAACCGGCGGGAATTTCCTTGAGTTTTGTCAGTGTTTGTATTTTCCCAGGCTGCTTGAAAGACTTTGGATGCTTCATATTCTTGATTATATAAAAATTCAATTAAATATTTTTGAGCTTCACGAAGATCATCGCGCTGTTTTGAATTGTCAGATTTAAAAACACTCAATAATTCTTCAACTTTGATATTTTTGTCTGAAATAGGGGACTTAAGAATTACTATATCGGATTTAGGATCGCGGATTTCTAGATGATTTGTACCACCACTTGAATAAGACAAAGGAATTCCAACCCCAAGGCCAATTACAGTTAAAAAACCGGCAGTCAAAGTAATTGGAATTCAAATTTTTTTGGCTTTAGCTGGCGCTTTTTCTTGTGGTTTTTTCCTTGAATCTGAATTCAAATTGGCGATCTTTTGAAATATATTTTGCTTTTTCATAAATAAATCCTTAATTTGTACTAAAACTCAAAATTATATTATAATTTAGTAATATTAAAAAACATTTTTTCAACTAGAAAAAACACTTATTAAAATATTATATAATTTTAGCATTTTTTATATAATTTTGCTGAAAATATTGCAAATTTGGTTTAAATATGTTTTATAAAATTGCTTTTATCGATCTTGATGGTACCCTTTTAGACATTGGAAAGGGGAAAAACGCCCAAATTTCAGATACAAATTTGCATTCAGTAAGAAAATTAGCAAAAGAATGTAAAATTGTAATTTCAACAGGAAGAAAATTTTCGACTGATATTGTTAATATTGGTAAAAAAATTTCTGCAAATTTTTATGTTTGTCAAAATGGCGCCGAAATTTATGACCAAAATTTAAATTTAATCTTTGAATCCACCATTAATCAAAATATTGTAGAACAAATTCTCTCTTTTGCAAAAAAATGAAATGTTTCAATTTCATTTGATTCAAAAATTGTTTTTTCTACTCCAAAAAGTTTTTTGTATCTTTTTTCAAAACTTTTTTCAAATCTTCAAGTAAAAAACATTAACAAAATTGACTTACCAAAAAGTGTCAAAAAAATTTTGCTTTTTTCACCTAATATTTTTAAAATAAGTAAATTTAGAAAATTTCTTGAGGAATTTTTTTCTGAAAAAATTCAAATTTATACTATTGAAAAAGGATTTGTTATTGAAATTACCGATTTTAATGCCTCAAAAGGTCAAGCCGCCGTTTTTATCTCAAAAGTTGCTAATATCTCATTAAATTATTCATTTCATATTGGCGATTCTGAAAATGACATTTCAACAAAAAATATTGTCCAAACGTTAATTTTGATGAAAAATTCGCCCAGAAAACTAAAAAAACATGCTCATATTATCGGCTATAAAAGAAAATTCGGGGTAGCAAAAGCGCTTGAAAATTTCATTTTCAACCCAAAATCTATCGCAATAGTTGGGTTTTACGCAAGTGGGAAAACAACTTTTTTAAAAGCAGTTGAAAAATTTGGATATTCTATTTTGTATACAGATGAATTTTATTTTAATTGTTTTTCAGAAAATAAGCCATGTTTTGAAATAGTTAAAAAGTTTAAACCTGATTTTATTCATAATAATGTCCTAGATAAAAATAAACTTCGCGATTTTATGGTTGAAAGCCAACAAAATCGTGATTTTATTGAACAGAAAATCTATCCAATTTTAGAAGAGCATTTAAGAAACAATTATTACCATTTTGTCGAAATACCTAATTTATGGACAAAAAATGCCGATTTTCAGGCATTTTTTTGAAAAACAGTCTGAATTAGCGCATCAAGGAAACAATTACTTTTAAACATTAAAGCCAAAAAGGTCAAAAAAGAAGTTTGACAAAAAAACCAGGCATTAAATGGCAATAAAATAAAATTTTATAATGTCAAAATCTCAAATTCAAGGTGAAAAAGACCATCATTTTTCCCAAAATTTTTCACAAAAATTTTTAAATAGGGCTACAATTTCACTTTGCTATGCATTCCTACTTTGTAATTTCAAATTCTGATTTTGATCAAAATGATTTAAATAATTTGTTATATTTTTATTTTCCCGTTGTTAAATTTCAAGGTTATCTTTTGTTCCAATATTTTTTAACTATCAAAAACACAAACGAGCCAATTAACTTTGATTTTTTGGACAAAATTTACAGTATTAGCCTTGATAATTTTAATAAAACTCGTGAAATTTTGGAATGTTTAAATTTAATTCAAACCTTTTATGATTCACAAAAAGAAAAATATTTAATTGAAATAAAAAAACCTTTAAATTCTGAGCAAATTGACAAAAATCCTTATTTAAAACCACTAATCACTGAAAAAATTACTGATAAAAGATACTTAAGTTTAATATCAAAATTTAAAAATAATTTTGAAAAATTTGAGTTTAGACAAATTGAGACTGATAAATTCCATAATCTTTCAAAAAAATTTTATGAAATTTTTGGACAGAATAACCAAAACATTTCAACTATTTTTAGTTGTGTTAAAAATATCGACAAAAATGAAGCAAAAAAAGAGTTAAACTTTGAAAAATACCACTTATTTTTAACTGGAAATTCAATGAGACCGCGACTTCGAAATGCATTATTGAAATATGTCGAAGAAAGAAGTTTTTCTAATTGAGCGATTAATAATGTTATTGAATATTGTTTTAAAGTTGGCAATCAAGTAAAATTTAATTATATTAAAAAGATTCTTGATAATTTGTGAGATGATCAAATTATTAGTGGTTCTGATGTTGAACTTGAACTTGAAGAGATTTTTAGAACAAAAATAAATAATAAAAATAAATTTGAAAGTGCAAAAACTAAAAAAATAATTGACCTTGAATCAAGTGCTAAAAAAATCTCTAAAACAAAAAGTCCTAAAAAATCAAAAGTTGAAACACCTGAAATGATAAATACAATTTCCTGATTTATTGATGAAAATGAAATTAATTAAAAACTAAGTAAAATATGACAGAAATGCACCCAAAAACTAAAAAAACAACTAGCAGTAATTCAAACAACAAAGAGATAGCAAAATCACTTATTAACGTTTTAGAGAAAATTTTAAGTAACGATGATCATGATAGTCTTAAAAATAATCAAGTTATTAAAAATGATAAAAATAACCTTAAAAATTATCAAATATCAGCGAATTTAGATAATAAATTTTTAGACTTAGATTATGAATCTGCTCTTAAAAATCCAAAATTTGCCAGTTGAATTAAACAACTCAAAATTGATAAAAATGAGTATTACGAAAATTTAGACCTTTTTTGGCGAGCAACTGAATGGGAAAAGTTTCCTAATTACAAATTTGAAATAATAAGGGCACCTGAAACAAGAAAACTTGAAGGAAAATGTATTTTTCTCTGATCAGAAGACAATAAAAAATGAGCTGAATTTTTACTTTTGCCAGAAATAAGTTTTCCTAAATTTAAAGATTTTGTCAAAATTATGAAACAACTTAATATTGGAAAATTCGGGCAAATTTTACCTTTATTAGAAAAATTTAAAATTTATTTAAATAAAAACAAAATGAACCAAAGTTTAGTTTACTGAACTAATTGAGATAGTGTTTCACAAACCTTACTTTTGAAATGTTTTACTGTTTTTTTTGCAATTCGAAAAATTAATGTTGGCTACTTTAACTTGTCTGAAATTTGTCAATTTATTACCGAAAACAAGACAAAATTAACGCAAAAACTAAAAAATGTGGATGTTCTAATTGTTGAACTAGATATAATTAATAATTATACAACTTGATTTTTGGCTGAATTAGAAAAAATTATTGCCGAAAGAATAATCACAAATAAACTTACAATTTTAAGTTTTGATTTTGATTTTTATAACAAAAGTGGCAACCAAAAAATCCCTAACCTTATTAAATATCACGGAATAAACGGCTTTGACTGACTAAATGAAAATAATTAATTGTTTTTTTAATTTTGGATAAATATTTAAAATTTGACTAAAAATCGATATTGAATATTTTTTTACCCTGAGTTTGCCAGTTTGATGGCAAAAATTCACTTTTTAGTGAATATAAATACACAAAAATACCGGTAAATCCGGGTTTTTCCTGAGTTTCCCAGTTTGAAGGCAAAAATTCACTTTTTAGTGAATACAAATATGAAAAAATAACTGTAAATCAGTATTTTTTTATCGTAAAACCTTATTTTTTATTAATTCCGTTTAATTACATTTTTAAATTAATTTTTATGGTATAATTATAAATTATGAAAAAACAAAATTTGGTTTTATTTAATGTTTGAGGAAACTCGAAAGATAAACTATATAAATATGTTGGCTGAACACAAGGTTACGGTAAAGCTCCAAAACGGTGATTTAGTTTAGGAAATGTGCAAAATTTGGAAAAAATTAATCCAAATGCTATTCAAATTATCAAAGAAAAGTTGAAATTGTTTTCAAATTTAGATGACATGAATAAAGTCAAGATTGCTTTGCTTGATTCTATTAAAAATTCCACCATAATCGAAGGTTCGGTTTTTGTTGGTGGGGAATTAATTGAAAAACTTATTGAAAAGCACAATATTTTTGAATCACTTCCTAAAAGTAGACATAAAAATATGAAAGAAATTTTTAACTACTTAATTTCAAAACGGATCACTGATCCTGGTAGCATTATTAATGCTTTTGATAAAAAAGATGACTACTCAAATCAAATAAATACTTCCAAAAATAGCTTTTATAGACTCCTAGATCTTGTCTTTGAGTCACAAAATCAACTTTTAAATAGTGTCAACAAAATGGTAACAAGTGAACTTGGAAAAAGGGACAGTGAATTTTATTTTGACTCATCAACAGTCTATTTTGAGACATTTGAAAGAAATGGATTAAGAATTCCTGGTTATTCTAAAGATGCTAAATTCAAAGAAGACCAAATTGTCATTGGCTTAGCGTGTGATAAAAATGGTATTCCTTTTCATATTAAAGTTTTTAAAGGAAATACCGGTGATTCTAGTACATTAATCCCTTTTATTTTAGATGTTGAATCCAAATATAATATCAAAAATATGACAATAATTGCTGACCGTGGGATGTCAACTGCGGCAAATATTCGGTTTCTTGAATCAAGAAACTATAATTTCATTATTTCTTATCGTGCAAAGGTAGGAACTCAAAAATTTAAAAATTATTTACTAGATCCAAGCGATTATGTTGATGTAAGTGCGGATTTTAAGTATAAAAAAGAAGAATTTTATTCATCTTATAAGAATAAAAGGTACACCGAAAATATCAGAAGAAGAATTATTACTTACAGTAAAAAAAGAGCGATAAAAGACAGAAAAGCTCGTGAAGAGCAAATCGAAAGTTTTATTAAAAAACAAAATAAAGACGGTTTTATCGAGGTAAACAAATTGTTTGGTAAAAAACCTAAATATTTTAAGGAAATTTCAAACATGAAATTTGAATTAGATCAAAGTAAAATTGACAAAGACAAACAATTTGATGGCTACTATGTTTATGAAACAAATATACTGAATTCGAATGTCTTAGATATAGTTGAAAAATACCAAAAACAGTGGAATATTGAAGCTAATTTTAGAAGTCTAAAAGGTTTGTTGAATATTCGGCCCGTATTTTTAAGAATTGACGAGCACATTCTAGCTCATACACTTTTGTGTTTTATCTCACTAGTTATTTTAAAAACTATAATATTTAAAATCAACAAACATATTAGTGACAACAAGTTATTTGAAAACAATCAATTAACTGAAGTTGGTTTAGTAACGATGTTGCAAAAATTAAGGCAAAGGGTTGAATTTAACACTTTAGATCAGCAAATAACATTTAAAAATCGAGATGGTGTCCCTAGTGATCCGAATATTTGAAATAGGTACGATTTTTACTTTAATATCTTAATAAATAGGTAAAAAAAATTGTAATTAACTTTTAACAAAAAATTTAAAAAAGCCCCTAAAACTAAACCAGGACAAAAAAAATTAACACTAAAGGTGTTGGCTTTTTTTGTCCGAGTTTAGGAGAAAGCTAACACCCAATGTGTTAGCTTTTTTAAATTTTCAAATGCAACAAAACGGAGAATACTAATGTCAAGGCACTTTATAAAAGACGAGTTTGATATGATTTATAAAATTTACAATGAATTTGGATTAAAACAAACAATAAATTATATAAATGATATTTCGCCAGAAACAAATTTTATAACCAGAACACAACTACTTCGAAGAATCAAAAAAATTATTCGGTATTATAATAATGGTATGCAAGATCAATTATTAGATAAAAAAGGCGCGAACAGAAAGCCAGGGAGTGGCAAACGTAAAAAACCAATTGAACCTGATTGAAACGAATTTACAAAAGAAGAATTAATAGAAATAGCTAAGAGATATTACGAAATCAATAAAGATAAATTAAAATCAGGAAAAATTAGTGAAGCCAAAACACTAAATATTCCTTATAGCAAATCTGCAAAAATTTTTAATGTATGCAGGCAATCAGTGGCAAAATCTAAAACTAGAGTTATAAAAGTAAGGGAACACAAAAATGATGCAATAATTAAAAAATCCTTTCTTGATAACAAAGGTAGATATGGTCGCATAAGGTTGAGTGCTTATATTTCTATGAAATATAATATTGACATTCACCCTCGAAGTCTTGGCAGACATTTAAAAAGATTGAATTTAGTATGCAAAATTAGAAAAAAAAGAAGAAAGAGCGAAATTAAGAACACCAAATTCGCACTGCCGGATATTGTTAAACGCGACTACAATGATAAATTAAATAGAAATATTTTTGCTACTGATATTACATATATAAAAGCTCCCAGAGATGTTAAGGAAAGCCATGTATTTTTGTCTGTAATAATTGAGCATAAAACTAAAAAAATCAGAGATTTTAAATTATCTGTAAGCAATGATCTTAATTTAGTTATGGATAATATAAAGACATTTAGGTCTATTGATAAAAATTTTGTTATTCATTCAGACCATGGATTTCAATACACTTCAAAAACCTATATTGACAAAATAAATAAAATGGGAGGAACTGTTTCATTGTCTCGCATAGGAAATTCTTTGGATAATAGGGAGGCTGAATATTGATTTTCAATTATAAAAAGTGAATGCTTAAACGAGTTAAACTACAGTAAAATAACTTTTGAAGATCTGAAAAAAATAATTGCAGATTATATATATTGATACAACAACTATAGAATTCAATCAATTTTAAATTGAAAAACACCACAGCAATATGCTATGATGTTACAATAATATTAAACTGTTAATTTTTTTTGTCCTAGTTTAAACCGGATACTTTTTTAAAATTACCTTATGAAACTGGGAAACTCAGGTTCACTTTTTAGTGAATATAAATACACAAAAATACCGGTAAATCCGGGTTTTTTGACCTAAAATCTTAATTTTTATTATTTTAAAATTAACCCCTTTGCAAAAAAAAAAAAAAAAATGCTTGGTTTAAAAAAATTTTGAGTTATAATTAGACTAACTTAAGAATAAATTAATAAATTTTGATATTGAATTATGGAGGAATAAGTTATGTTTTTGGCACAATAAACTTAGATAATGCCATTTTTTCCATTATGGCTTTAAATATAATGGAATGCCTTAAATTTAACCGTTTAGAAATCTACAAATTTATGGCTCTTAATTATTGTTCTTTCAAAACTTCATATATTTTTTTAGGCTCATTGTAAGTAAAAACGAGCTTTCTATTTACATTGAGTTTAAATAGTAGTTGTATTTTTTTATGATTTTTGTTGTTTTATCCATAAATTGATTTTTGCCAGTGCTTTAAAATAGGTAATTGACTTTTGCCAAAAAAATTAAAAAAGTGCCAAAACTAGAGACTTTTTTAAGATTGTCTTATCAAACTGGGAAACTCGGGATATCACGGAATAAACGGCTTTGACTGACTAAATGAACATAATTAATTGTTTTTTTGTTTAAAAAACAAAAAAACATGTGAAAAATAATCACATGCTTTTTTAATTTTGGATGAAATATTTAAAATTTGACTAAAAATCAATATTAAATATTTTTTTACCTAGACGAATATACTCATCAACTTGACTTTCAAGAAGTGAAAAGGCTTGACGGTACATTTCTGGATCACTAAGATCAACTCCAGCTTCTTTGAGAATTTCGCTTGGCCAGTCAGAACCACCTTTTGAAAGGAAATTTTCGATGTAATTTTTTATTGCTGTTTTTCCTTCTTTTTTGTATTTTTGGAAGAAAACATTAGCAGCAAGATAACCAATTGCATATTTATAAACATAATATCCATAATAATAATGAGGAACAATTACGCTATAAATAAAGGATTTTTCGTCAATTTCATCATCATTTGGTTTATATTTTTTAATTATTTGACGGTAAATTTCAACAAAATCATCATATGATCCAGTTAGTTCGCCACTGTCCATTTTTTTATATAAAACAGCCTCATAATCAGCTCAAATAACTTGGCGCTGAACTGTAGAAATAAAGGTTGAAATTTTTTGTAAAACAATATCAAATTTGAGGTTATCATCATCTTGATTTTTCAAAAGATAATCATCAACCATTAATTCGTTAAAGATTGAAGCTATTTCGGCAAGAAAAATTGGGTATGAACTGTTGTGATAATTTTGGTGTAAATCAGAATAATAAGAATGAAGTGAGTGTCCTAATTCGTGAGCTAAAGTATGAACTGAATTAATTGTAAAATCAAAGTTCATAAGAATATATTTTTTTTCAAGACCGTAAGATCCACCAATTGAATATGCCCCAGAACGCTTAGAAGGCACGTAGTGATAGTCAATTCAACGATCTGAAAAAGAGTTTTTTACAATTTCTACATATTCTTGACCCATTGGTTCTAAAGATTTAAGGACAATTTCTTGGGCATCTTCGACAGAATAATTATCTTTAATCTCAACAAGTGGAACTAAACGGTCTCAATGATTCATTTTTGTTCCAAATTTTGCTTTATAAAATTGTTTTTGGGCATGAAAAAATTTATCAAAAATTGGAAATGCTGCAGCAACATTATTAAATAAGTTTTGCAAATTATCTTCTAAAAACCGATCAGAAGACAAGCAAGCTTGAATTAATGAATCATAATTTCTTGTCTTTGCATCAACTGAGGCAGATTTAATATGTTGATAAAATAAATTTGCAAAAGTATTTTTATGTTCCAAATAAGCTGAATAATAATTTTGATAGGCTAACTGACGAACATGAGGGCTTCCGGTTTTTAAATAATTAAAATAATTTGTCGAATTAAGTGGTAATTTATCGCCTTTTTCGTCGATAATATCAGCAAATTTAGTTTCTGAATTTGAAAGAATTGAAAAAATTTTATAAACTGAAACTTCACCAAAAGATGTTTTTGTAAGATATTCTTCAACCTGATCATCAAGTTTGTGTTTTTTATTATCAAGTCGATAATTTAAATCTTTTAAATAAGGTTTTACGCGTTCATCATTTATTCAGCTGAGAATTTTTTCTTCATTTTTATAAAAAATAACATCAAGTGAACCTAATTTAGCCTCAAATTCTGACATTAAGAAAGAAAATTTTTCATTAAGTTGGCTAAAAACAGGGCTAACAACATTTGTGCTTATGTTGTTTGAAATGTAATTATAAATTTTGTTGTATTTGATCCCAAAGTCTTCTTCAAGTTTTTTAAAATGAAGAAAATTTTCAACATTGTCAAATTGTTGATCCTTTGTTTGAATTAATTTTTGCGAAATTTGGACTATTTCGGCAAAATTCTCCTCAATTGTTTTTCCTTCAAGTAAGACTTCTAGATCAAAACGGTGCTTTTCGGGAATTTCTGAATATTTTTTAAATTGCATTTTTTCTCCTTTATTTTTGTAAAATTTCGCCCTTAATTTCCGATATTACATAAATAATATAATTTAAGGAAAAATTAAATTTAGAATATAATTTTACCTTATTTTTTCAAAATTACTATCCTAAAAAAAAAAAAAAAGATGTTATAATTTAAGTAAAACAGACAACTTGGAGGTGGATAATGACTTTTTTGACCAAAAGAGGCAAAATTGTTCTTTTGGTTGCTACGCCTATAATTATTATTCCGGTCGCTAGTGCTCTTAATCAATATTTAACATCGCTGAATTTTCCAGCTTTTGAAAACACATATTCAAACTCAAGCCCATCAACAATTGCCAAAAACGAAGTTGATAATGATCTAAAATTCAATTCACCAGTTACAAATGCAATTTTTAAGGAAAAAGAAGAGCAAAAACCTAACCAGACTCAAAAAATTGAAGATACAAAGCAACCAATTATAATAAAAAACACCGAAAAAGTTGAAGAAAAAAAGCCAGAAATTGCCGCTCCACAACAAGCGCCAACTTTAAAACCAAAATTTGCACCTCAAAGTGCAACTTCGGGTCCAAATTTAATAGTTGGTACTGAATTAAGTCGGCTAACTCAGCTTGCTTTACAACGAAAAGCATCTGGAATTAGCGCTGAAATTAAAAAACTCGAAACACGTATTGTTAATATTGAAGCACAAGTAAAAGAAATAAATCGCTTTTATGACGAAGAATATAATAAAAGAAATGGTGATGACGCCCCAGGTTCGCGAAGAAGTTGAGAAGAAGGGCGTCGACTTAGTTTGTATTCTTGCGAACCTTCAATTGATTGTCCAGCAATTCGGCTTGAGCAAAATAAAGCTGAATTAGAGCGTCTAAGACGCGAAGCAGCTAATCCAAAACCCTTAACAGCCGAGGAAATTAAACTTTTAAAACAAGGTTTATTACCTGATGCTGACAATCCTTATGCTTGAGGTTATGATGATGAAGCTAAAAATCCAACACTAAATCGACTAAAAGCTGAAAATCTTAGCCGAGTTTTTAACACTCCAAGTTATTATTCTCGAGTTTCAAGTTCAATTTCGAGCCTTGAATATACCGGTTGGACAAAAACTGATGTTTCAAAAGATTTTCAAAATATTTTTACAGAAAACGGTGTCACAAGCAATTCAATCCAAATTTACCAGTACACTCCAAATGAACAAAACGAAGACCGTGCTAACCGAAGTCCAATAAAAGCAATTGTTCTAAATGCAGATGATTCTAATGCTTTTGATAAATTTCAAAAAATTATGAACCAAGCAATCCAGCAAGATAATAAAATTCAAGCTGTTGTTCTTAAAAATGTTGGGTCGCTTAATTCATTACAAAATATTGATCCAATTCTAAAAGCAATTCCTGATTCAGTTATCAAATTGACTTTATTTTTAAATAATCCAGCTGCAACTCGCGGATTAAGAGGGCTTGAAAATGTCAAATTAAAAGAATTAGAACTCTATTCAGATTCAAATGCCGTTTCACAACATTGATCAATTAATCCAAATGCATTGAAAAACGTTGATTTTATTAGTTTTGACTATCAAAGTCAGTTTCACGTTACAAGAAATGCGGGCGAAAAACTTCCTTCTTCAATAATTTTTAACACACTTCGGTTTGACAAAGGCGATGATGTTGCTAAAATTAACGAAGGTCTTGAAATTGTTTTTAATTCCAAAATTAACCAACGTGTTTTTCAAGGTAATTTTGGCGGCAAAGGCGGTTGACCGACTTTTTTAGATTTTTCTGATACTAATATCAAAACTCTAAAAGGAATTTGGTTTGACGAACTTAACCGTGTTTATAATATAAATGTTGAAAACTGACCTGAACCTTTTGCAAAAGAAAATTTTGAAGGTGGTCGAACCTTAAAATTCAAGCGAATGATTTTTCAAGCCGACCTTGTTGGTGGCGCAGATGCTTATGTTGTTGATATTTCCGATTTTGATGGCGCCCAATTTAGCCAGCGGTTAGCTTTTGGCGATCCGCCTCCGCCACCAACTGAAATTCAATTTAGGCGAAATGGTCAGGAAATTTACGGAATTCCTCTTTATTTAAAAGGTCAAAATTTAACTGGTGATGCAAAAAGCCAACTTGAGTCATTCATTAGGGCGGCAAATGCCAATGGCCAAAGACGAATTACACAAATTTATGTCGAAAGTGATGGGCTAAAATCACAACTTGGTGGACAAATTGGAAATGTTTTAATCCAAACTAAAATTGCTAACCAAAACAGTCAACAAGAAGGAGCTAGCGATGAAATTGAGGTCTAAAATTTTATTTTTATTGCCAACCATTTTGCCAATTATCACTATTTCATGTGCTAATATTAATTCTGATTTAAAAAGTATTAGTGATGTTGAAAAATCTTTAACTGATCTAAAAAATAAATTTGACTCACCGCAAAATAATAGTTCAGAAAACATAAATAATTTACTTACAAAAATTAACGAAGAAATTCAGAATTTAAAAAAAATTTTAAATTCTGATAAACTAGGTAAATTCAACCAAGAATCAGAAAAAATCCTATCAAAACTAAGCACTTTTTCTGATGATGACTTACAAAATCAAGACAAAAAAGCAGAATTTCAAAAGACTTTTTCCGAACTTGTTAGTCTAGTTCAAAATCAAAAAGACACTCCAAATCCTCAAAATCCAAGCCCAAGTCCAGCTCCAGGCCCTAATCCTAATCCAATTCCTGATCCAAATCCAGGCACTAATCCTAATCCAGGTCCTATTCCAAACCCAAATCAGCCTCGACCTGAGCCAGTTTCACCTGAAAAAACTGCATCTTTAGCACCTGGAGGCCAAACTTTTTCAATCTGAAGAGATAACAAACGTATTGTTGAAGACCAATATAAATATGATGACCCTAAAAAAGAACTAGAATACCATCGAAGTTTGAACAATATTCCTAGTCAAAGTGGATTTACTACCGCAAGTGTTTTAAAACCTTTTCCTGAAAGTTTTAATCTTCCAAGTTCAACTGTCCTTGAAAAATTAAACCAACAAGCAAAAGACGCTAATCAACCTTATTATCAAAATGCGCAATTACGTGGTTTTTCTCTACCTGAAATTGGGACTGATGGTGAGATCAAAGGTATTTTAATTAATAATTTTGTACAACCTCCAGCAGTTCCGGCTTATTGGGGTAATGAAAAACTAACTGGTGGATCAAATCGCAACGGTTTACCGCGAGTTTTACCAAATGATACTTATCGAAAAATAGCCAAAAATTCGTTTTCTTTTGGAATAAGAAACGGTCGACAACGCGATCCTAATGACAATATTGTAAATCCTGATGCAGTAAAAAGGGTAATTCGTTCAGATATGTCATTTGGAACAGCGGCAATTCTTGACTTTGAAAAAACAGAAAATGGTTCTTATCCTCTAAAGTGATTTTTCATAACAAATGCTCACGTTGCCGCAAGTTTGCGACTTGCAAATGACACCCCAAGTGACAAAACTCAAGTCTGAGGCCGTGATGAGTCAAATTATAGTGAGGAATTTCGCCAATACAATACTTGAACAATTACTCTAACTAAACTAAAAAATACAACACCAATTCATTCAAAATTGCCAACATCAATTGGCGAAGGATTTGCGACTTATTATGACAGTGAAGAAGTTCGCGTTAAAGAATTAGAGGGAACTTTATATAATAACGGTCGGGACGGCCAATATGAACGTGACTCACTACTTGTCAACGAAACACCAAAAAAACCTTTAAATGTACGTACAATTGTAATTGGAACAAACGCGCTAAAGTCTTCGCCAAAAGACTTTTCTTCACAAAAGGTGTACCAAAATATTGAAGAAGTTCTTGATTTTGCCGTTGTTGAAGTTAATTTTGACAATGAAACTCAAGCAAGAAAAATGACTCAAGACTATTATAATGAAGCCCAGCAACAAAATCATTATCAAGGCCGTGAAGAAAACTTCCTTGACCCTAAAGTTTATGAAAAAATTCCGCCAATTGATTTTTATGGTTTTGGTTGGCCTTCAACACAAAATGAAAGTCAAAGAACGCTTGATCGTTATGAAAATCCAACCGATTTTGCCAACAGACGCTTCCAAGTTTCACCTTGATTTAATAAACCTGAAGCTCTTTATTTTAATAATAATCCAGAAGATAATCGCTGAAAAAATGGTGGCGAATTTGCATGAACTCGCTCTTACCGTTCTTTTGTAAATTTACCCGGAATAACTGACTATTTTATTACAAATCCAACACTTACAAGTTCATATTTTGAAGTTTATCACGCGCCTAATGAAAAAGGTGAAATTTCAAGTCCTTATTTGATTTCAGGTCAAGGCTTTTTAATTGATAATTTTGCCTCTGGTGGCGGAGTTAGTGGAACTTCAATTCGTGATAGCAATGAAAAAATTTACGGACTCCAATTCGCTTCTGATAATGCTGCCTCAGCGGCTTTTGTTCTAGCTTTACGTTCTTATGGATATGACTATAAAGGTTATTATGGAAAATATAATTTACCTTCTTATGATATAATTTATGGCTCAAAAAACCAATTTAAATCCTATTTTGATGCAATGTTACAACTTTATGGCGATAAATCTGACAAAAAATTAAAAACTAACTTATTTCCAGAAGGCTTTAGTGAATCAACACGAAAAGACGTTTTTGCCTCAAAGTCTGATGTTGTTAATTTGCCAGAAGAGATTCAAAAACGTACATATTCACGTGTTGTATCAAAAATTAACGAGGACAACTAAGTTTTTAAACTAAAAAAATTTTATCAGCCTAAATTAGGTCTGATATTATTAATTTTTTATAAAGATGGATTTCATGAAAATAACAAAACATTCTGTCATTTTGAACAATTACATTAAATTTTCAAACTCTTATTTTATTAGAAAGGACCAAAAAGGACAGCAAATTCTTATACTTTTAATAATTTCATTTGTTTTTCTTATCATTTTTGCAATTGGGGCTGGCTTACTTTGAGACAAAAATATATGATGAGTAGGCCCTGCAGCATTTTGGCCCTTACCCTTTGTTTGAGTTTATTTTCTTTTAGGTCTTTTTCTTAGGAAAAAATTTGTTGATTATTTTGATAATAATTCCATTGCTAAATCTATAAAATTTTTAAAATTGTTTTTAATAAGCCGCTTAAGTTTTGGACTTTTGCATAAATTAAAAGATGAAAATTTTGACAAATATTATAAAAAAGCCAATGAATTAGCAAAAATTAACCCTTTAATTGTTTTTTGCGGACCTTTTGCCGAAAGTATGACTTTTTTAAAATCAGTTGAAATTAACGATCTAGATTTTTGCTCAAGTTCTAATTTACGTTATGATTTAGGGATTAAAAAAACAACAATTCTTGATGATAAACAAATCACTGATCTTTATGATATATCAATTAAAAGTGAAGAATTTAGTTTTATTTTTGTACCAAAAAAATATCAAACAACTCTTGAAAATTTAACAATAACTTCGCCAGTTTACCAAATTGCAAATAAAATTAACAAATTTGTATTACTTTCAAATATAAAGAATTTAGGTCAAAATTATGAAATTGAATTCAAAAATACTATAAATGATTTAAAAGAAATTTCCAAATTTAATTTGCCTTTTACAAAAGCTAAACTTTCTCAATGCTATTTTGATGCAATTTTGCAAAAAAGCCAATATATTTGTGTTTTAAATCAAGACAAAATATTGAATAATATTCAAAAAATTGATTTAAATTTTTTCACTGAAAATTTCACTGAAAATGTCGAGTTAACCTTGGAAAATCCGTTTTCAAACTATGGAAAAGCTTTGAAAATTTCAGTTTTGGAACTAATAAAAGAATTTGAGAATGACACTAAAATTAAAAATTTACGGGTTGCATTTGATAATGATTTTCATAAATTTTTTAACGATATAATTTTACCTGATCCTCATTATAAATCTGACTCGCCGCTGCTCGAATTTAGCTCAAAAGACGAGTTTAATACTTTCAAAGAAAAGCTCGGAATAAGCAATTTATCATTAAATTACTTAAGTCCAAATTTAGTATTTTCATACAAAAATGATCATAGCATTGATATTAGACATATTTTTGCAATTTTTATTGCTAAGAAATTTAAGGAATTAGAAGAAAATGAAAAATAATTATAAAAAAATTTCCTTATATTATAAATCAACATCTCACTTTACATACATCATTTTTCGTTGATTTATTTTAGCAATAGTTGTGGGATTAATAGCGGCTGGAATTTTGTTTTGGGATCTTTATGACCTTCCGGTTCCGCCATATATTTATGTTTTTATTCCCCTTTGTATTTTGGTAGTGCCTTTGTTTTTACAAACATTAATAAATTCTGTTTATTTTTTTGTTAGTCCAAAAATTCTTGGCAAGCTATTAGAAAAAAATTGGTTTTTGTGACTAAGTAGAAAATTAATGAAAAAATCTTGGAAAAATATGACAGAAATTCTATTACAATACGTTGACTAAAAAATTTTTAAATAGCTGAGTTTGACAGTTTGATGTTAAAAATTCACTTTTTATTGAATATAAATATGCAAAAAACCCGTAAATCCGGGTTTTCCTAAATAAAAGATAAAAATGCAACATATAGTATAATAATATTATTGTTGCATTTTTTTATTTATGGAGTATCATGGAAAAAAGAAAATTTAAACATTTTAGTTTCGAAGATTTAGTAAAAATTGAGTTTTTATTGCAGAACAACAAAAGTATTAGATATATTGCTAAGCAGCTTAATGTTTCACCCTCAACTGTCTCAAGAGAAATTAAAAGAAATCTAAATGAATATGGAATTTATGAAGCTAATTTAGCAATAAGAAAAAGACAAAAAAGATATTATCATAGGTATTATTTCAAATTTGTTGAGTTAGGGAAATATGAGGAATTCAGCAGAATTTTTGTACTAAAATATGACAAAAAAGTCCATGGAGTTAAGCCGACATATTTTTATATAGCAGAAAATTACCCGAACATCGAAAGACCGTCTTTGAAGACTGTTTTTAATTGAATCAAAACTAATAAATGGGTAATAGTTGAAACGACAAACTCAGAAAATATTACAAAAAAAGCGGAAAAAGAACTAGAAATGCCATGCAAAGATTAGTTCCAGAAGGTTCGCGGATTTACGGGTTTTTTGGCCTAAAATCTTAATTTTATTATTTTAAAATTACCTTTTGTAAAAAAGAAAAAAATGCTTGGTCTAAGAAAAAATTAAGGTATAATTACATTCACTTAAGAATAATTAATAAATTTTGATATTGAATTAAGGGGGAATCAGTTATGTTTTTTGTCTAAAAAATCAGAAAATGCGAATTTTCCATTATGTTTTTAAATATAATGGAGTGCCTTAAATTTACCCGTTTAGAAATCTACAAATTTAAGGCTTTTAATTATTGTTCTTTCAAAACTTCACATATTTTTTTAGGCTCGATGTAAGTAAAAACGAGTTTTCTATTTACATTGAGTTTAAATAGTAGTTGTATTTTTTAGGATTTTTGTCAGTGTTTTAGCTAAAAAAGTTAGTTTAAAAATTTCATAATTTTGCTTTTTAAGTTAAAAACTCCGAAAAACCGGACACTTTTTTAAGATTATCTCATCAAACTGGGAAGCTCGGGGAAAAAATTGGTTTTTGTGACTAAGTAGAAAATTAATGTCAAAACATTGGGTAAATAAGGCAGAAATTTTACACTACGTTGACTAAAAAAATTTTCAATAAAATACTTATTTATTATAAAAAAAGTTATATAATTATTTATGCAAATAATTATATACGAGGTCATTATATAAAAATGAAAGCATTAGTTTATCGTGGCGATCACAGTATCGCCCTCGAAGATGTTGACAAACCAGTTATACAAAAACCAACAGATGCAATTGTTAGAGTTACCAAAACAACTATTTGCGGTACAGATTTGGGAATTTTTAAAGGTAAAAATCCTGAAGTTGCCTCAGGTAGAATTTTAGGCCACGAAGGTATTGGTATTGTTGAAGAAATAGGTTCAAGTGTTTCTAATGTTAAAGTAGGTGACAAAGTTTTAATTGGCTGCATAACTCCATGTGGTAAGTGTGACAACTGTCGTGTACAGTTATATTCTCACTGCCGTGAAGCAGAAGGTGGTTGAAAATTCGGTTACATGATCAACGGAACCCAAGCCGAATATGTAAGAGTTCCTTTTGCCGATAATAGTTTATATAAATATCCTGATACAATTTCTGATGAAGTAGCTGTTATGTTATCAGACGCCCTACCAACTGGACACGAAATTGGTGTTCAATATGGTCAAGTTTCACCTGGAAAAACAGTAGCAATTCTTGGTGCAGGTCCAGTTGGAATGGGAGCACTTTTAACTGCCCAACTATACTCACCAGCTAAATTAATCGTGATTGATTTTGACAAAAACCGTTTAGAAAAAGCTAAAGAATTAGGAGCAACTCACACATTAGTTCCTGATGAAACACTATTAGACAAACTCCACGAAATTGTTGGTCCTGATGGTGTTGATGTGGCAATTGAAGCTGTTGGAGTTCCACAGTCATGAGACACATGCCAAAAAATTGTTAAACCAGGTGGAAACATTTCTGTTGTTGGTGTTCACGGTAAAAAAGTCGACTTTAACCTTCAAAATCTCTGAATTAAAAACCTCACCGTTACAACCGGACTAGTAAATACAAACACACTACCAATGCTAATTAACGCTGTTTCAACCGGAAAACTACCAGTTCAAGGTCTAATTACCCACCGCTTTAACCTTTCTGATATCATGAAAGCTTATGATACCTTCTTAAATGCATCTGACAATAAAGCAATGAAAATTTTCATTGACGCGACAAAATAAAGTTTATTATTTTCGTTTTATTATTTGTAAATTGATTTGTAAGACTTGTACTTTTAAAAGTGCGAGTCTTATTTTTTTATTTTCAATTTTTAAAATAAAAAAATTCAGTTATATTAACCTTGCTAAGAAAAAATTAATAAATTTTTAGATATTAGAATTAAGGGGGACTTAATTATGTTTTTTTGGCTAAAAAACTCAGATAAAGCAAATTTTAAACTATGTTTTAAAGATAGTGTAATGGCTTAAAATTAACCGTTTGCAAAAAAAAAAAAAAATGCTTGGTCTAAAAAAAATTTCTGTTATAATTAAACTCACTAAGAATGAATTAATAAATTTTGATATTGAATTAGGGGGAATTAGTTATGTTTTTTGTCTAAAAAATCAGAAAATGCGAATTTTCCGTTATGTTTTTAAATATAATGGAATGCCATAAATTTAACCGTTTAGAAATCTATAAATTTATGGCTTTTAATTATTGTTCTTTCAAAACTTCATATATTTTTTTAGGCTCAATGTAAGTAAAAACGAGCTTTCTATTTGCATTGAGTTTAAATAGTAGTTATATTTTTTTATGATTTTTGTTAGTGTTTTAAACTAAAAAAACAGTTTAAAAATTTCATAATTTTGCTTTTTAGGGTAAAATTTTAGCTTTTTTAGTTTGCTTTATTCCTGAGTTTCCCAGTTTGATAAGGTAATTTCAAAAAAGCATCCGTTTTTAGGCAATTTTTTAAGTTTTTTGGTAAAAGTTAATTACAATTTTATTAGTAATTTATTAAGATATCAAAGTATTGATTGTTTCCAAATAACTTGTTTAAAATTTCATGTTTGAAATTTCCTTAAAATATTTAGGTTTTTTGCCAAACAATTTGTTTACTTCAATAAAACCATCTTTATTTTGTTTTTTCATAATTTATAATTATACCATAAAATTACTTAAAATGCAATTAAATGCATTAATATAAATTAAGGTTTTACGTTCAAAAAACATTGATTTACGGGTGTTTTTTCATTTTTATACTCACTAAAAAGTGAATTTTTGCCTTAAAACTGGGAAACTCGGGATTTTAGCTTTTTTAGTTTGCTTTATTTGATTAATAAGTAAATAAAAAATTTCACCTAAATTTAAGGTGAAATTTTACTTTGTTATTTCAAGTTTTTAGGCTTCTTTTTTAGCAAGATCATCAACTGAGCCGATAAAGGCAAATTCTGATGGGGAAATATCTAAAAATTCGCCATCAATAATTCGAATTACTGAATCAATTGTTTTTTCAAGTGGAACATAAACTCCAGGTTCTTTAGTAAAGGCAGCGGCCATAAAGAAATTCTGGGTGAAAAAGTTTTCAAGTTGAAGCGCTTTACGGACAATTATTTTACTTTCAGCATCAAGTTCATCAAATCCAAGAATCAAAATAACATCTTCTAAGTCTTTGTATTTTTTCATAATTGACTTAGCGGCGATAATTGCATTAAAATGTCTTTCACCAATAACGTTTACCGAAACTGAGTTCGAGGTTGAAACTAAAGGATCAAAAGCTGGGAAAATATTTCTTGACATTTTATCACGTGAGAGCACAAATGAAGAATCAAGGTGAGTAAAGAGCGAAATAGCCGCTGGATCAGAAAGATCATCCATTGGCAAGAAAACGGTTTGGAATGAAGTAATTGAACCATTTTCATTTTTATAAAGACGATCTTCAATAAAAGAAACATCAGAGTCCATTGTCGCATGGTAACCACCGATTGAAACATTTTTTTCAAGCGCACTTGAGACTTCATTAGTAGCTTGAATAAAACGGTAAATGTTGTCAATAAATAAAAGCACATCTTGTTTTTCGTAGTCACGAGCATATTCAGCAGCTGTAACTCCCATTGGCACAATCATTGAACGTGCGCCAGGAGTTTCGTTCATTTGGGCAACAAACATTGTTGATTTAGACATTAAATTTGACTCTTGAAGTTCTAAAAATAACTCAAGACCTTCACGGGAACGCTCACCTGAACCAACAAAAATTGATGAAACTTTTTGTCTTTGTTTGGAAACGTTAAAAATTATTTCTTTCATCAAAACAGTTTTACCAACTCCGGCACCACCAAAAATTCCAATTTTATAACCTTCAAAAATAGGTACAAAAAAATCAAGCGCTTTAATTCCGGTTTCAAGCAATTTATGACGAACATTAAAATTTTCTTTTGTAACATTAACTGTTGAATTAATCGGAATTGTTTTTGGCTTGTATTGGGCATTATTTTGCGATTGAGCCAAAATGTTAAAAACTTGATTTTTAGCACTAGCACCAACAGGAACTTGTAAAAAAGTGAGTGTATTAACAACTTGATGACCAACGGCAATTGGCTGAGATTTGGCAATCACAATTGCACGAACTGTATTTGCATCTAAAATTTTTTTAATAACCAAAACTGTTGTGTTTTGGTGCATTGTTAGAGCTTGTTCAAGTTGAATTTTATCAAGATCAGTCTGAAATTTGATTTCAGCAACATTAGTTCAAATTTGGGAAACAAAACCAATCATTTTTATCTACCTCCGATATTTTGGGCTTTTTGTGTTATTGAATCAAGTAATGACTGATCCATTTTTGGGAATGCAAGTGGAACTTCGAGTTGAGTATTTGTTGATTTTTCCAAAAATTGGTTAACTACTGTTGCAAAATATGAACCAGCGAGCTGATCGTCAATAAATTCATTATTTGTGTATTTGGCAAAAATTTGTTTGGCAAACGGATCAGTTTCAATTAAGGCCTGAACAAAATTCACGACTTTTGTAGGGTCAGCCACATCTTTTAAAAGACCTCAAGAAATTATTTTTATTCCCATTAAAACACTTGTTGGTGAATAATAAGAATAACCTTTTTGAACTAAAAACTGCTCAACTTGTGACCCTTTAAAAAGTAAATCTGAAGTTTCTTTATTAAGATCATAATCTAATTTTGCCAATTTAATTTGCTTTTGATAGTTATAATATAATGATGAAATTTCTTTTGAAATTGCACGAATATTCTTTGCTTGAACTGATGAGCCTGTCCGCGAAACACTAAGTCCAATATTTACCGCAGGAATTTTTCCTTCGGCAAAAAGTGCTGAAGAAGTAATAATTTGACCGTCAGTAATTGAAATTACATTCGAAGAAACAAGTGCGGTAATATCATTATCAACAGTTTGAAGAATTGGCAAGGCTGTAATTGATTTTCGTCCAATAAAACGACCTGAACGCTCTAAAAGTTTTGAGTGGGCAAAGAAAATATCAGCCGGAAAAGCTTCTTTTCCAATTGGCTGATTAGTTAAAAGAGCAACCTCACGCCAAACACTAGCATGTTTTGACAGATCATCAAAAACAATAACAACATCGTAATTATAACTAAGATTTTCAGCATGTGCCATTGCAAAATAAGGGGCTAAATATTGATCAAATGGGCTTGTTGAAGCTGCATGAAGAACGATTGTGTTATTCATTGCCCCATTTTTTAATAGATCATGGTATAAAGAGACTAAATTTTGGCGTTTTTGACCAATTGAGACATAAATACATTTTGTTGTTGGCGAATTTTTTTGGTTAATAATTGTGTTAATTCCAATATGTGTTTTTCCAGTTTGACGATCACCGACAATAAGTTCACGCTGACCAAATCCAATTGGGTTAAAAAGATCGATTGACAAAATTCCGGTATAAACTTGGCGATCAAGCAATTGACGTTGTAAAACACCTGCGGCAGTTGCAAAAGCTGAATGGCGATAAGTTAAAAAAGTTTGTGGTCTTGCTGATTTTGGTTCGATTATATTACCAGAAAGATCGATAATTTTCCCAAAAAATTCCATCGAAGTGGCCACACGATCAAAATCAGGTAATTCAACAAGTTCGTCATTAATTTCAACTTTACCTTTTTGGTTGTTAAAAAGTAAATAAGCTTGCATATAAGAGGCTTGAATTACTACCGCTTTAATTTCGGGTTTATTTTTGATTTGAAAAAATTGCTGTTCTTTTCAGTTGTATTGTCCTTTAACTAAAATAACATAGTCTAAAACTGAGGCGACACGTAATGACATTATTTTTCTCCTTGTTGTTGATTTTCAGAATTATTTTCAACTTTTTTTAATTGATTTTTTTTATAAACTAACAATCTTGAAATTACAGCAATTGAGACTAAAATTACCGAAAGTGTCCCGACTATTATATAAGCAAGATTATTTGATAACCATTGACCTTGCTGTTCGTTATTGAATTTTTCAATAAGTGCTGAAAAATTCTGAATTGGATCAGAGTTTTGTTGGTTGTTATTTATTGAAGAAGATCCTTGATTTGTTTGTGGTTCATCAAAATAAGCAACATGTCCTAATATTTGGTTTAAAAGATTGATTTGGCGTCCAAGTTGGGTCATTGCCAAAAATTGATTAACTAAATTAGAACTTAATTTGTAAGACTCATTGTGAAAAAGAGCAACTTTTTCGTGTGCCTGGGCAAAATAACGGTTAATATCTTCGCGAGTTAAATTCAATTTTTTGAGATTTTCGTCAAATTGTTTTTCTTTTTGAGCCGCTGCTTCTTTGTCAACTGCATTTGGTTTTGCCAAATATTGGAAAAATTTATCTTGAAGAACAATTAGATTTAAGAAATAAATTAAATAATAATGAGATCAAGCTTTATTATTGTCAATTTCTGATTTTTTTAGATAAGATAAAAACTGAAATTGTGAAGCTGAAAAAACTGTTCCGTGAGAAGAATTGATATAATCTTGGGCCAATTTTTTCTGAGCATCAAGAAAATCTTGGTTATAAAAAACTTTTGTTAATAAATAAAAGAAATTATAAATTGTTGTTTGTGAACCAGGAGAATAATAACGAATTTGGTCAAAACTAAATTGGTCTTGAATATTCAATGTTGAAAAAAACTGGTCAATTACAGCAGTTACACCTAGATTTGAATGGTATAAATTTGTTGTTATTGCTTGTTTTTGAGCTGGAGTTGCGCCTTCAGGAAAATCAGTATAATGGGGAGTATCATAGACTTTTTCGGCTTTTGACTTATCCGCAGGATCACGAACTTGATTAACAAAGTCAACAATTTTTACTTTTGCATTAATTTTATTTCCAGCCGCATCAAATGAAACTGATTCAATAAAATATTTAAAACGTGAATTTAAGGGGTTTAAGAAGAAAAAAATGTTATTTTTTTCTTCCTGTGATGCTGAATTATAGAGGTTAACTACTTGTTGAGGTGTCATAGCTGCATACTGAGGAGCAATAATTGGCGGCAAATCAGGAGCAATTCGCACTTCAAATTCAGGTTTTTCGGCCACATCAGGCGGATTTTGGTTAGTAATTTTTTTAATTGCAAAATTAATTTGTTCTTGGGCTGATTGAGATGAACTTGGATTTGGCAATTGATTTAAAGTAAAATCAAGTAAAAGTGACTGTTTTTCAAAATAGTTTTTAATTCAGTCATTTCAAGAAGTTATTCCTTCTTTGCCAATTGGCTTACTTGCTAATAAAAGGTTTTCTTCAGTATCAGATTTGTCTGCGAATTTGTCAAGGTTAAAATTCTTTTTATAAACAGGAAATTCTTCTTCTTTAAAAAGATATTGTTTATATTGGGATGTAAGTCCTTGGAAATAAGTCTTAATTCGATTTTCAAATTCTTTGCCTTTGAGTGTGTTTGGGACTTCTGTTACTTTTGAGGTTTTAACATTATTTATTTTTTCATAATTATCATCATTGTTAGTTCCTCATTCAAGACCTTGGTAGTTTTCTTTGTCAAAACTAACATCACCACGTTTTAGTTTTAGATTATTGGCAAAAGCAAAAGGGCTAATAATATTAAGGCCAAATTGACTTGGATTCTTTTTTAGACCTTCACGGTTTCGCTTAAAGTAATCACGAAGTTGTATTCAGAAAAAACTTTGCTGTAGTTTTTCTTCAAGATTATCACGAGTTTTTGAAGCAATATCAGCAAGTTTAATTTTAATATCTTCATCAACTTTATCAATAAATTGGTCAATTAATGATTCTTTTTGGGCTTCTCAGTATGCTTTATTTTGCCTTAGATCTTCTTCAGTAATTGGCTCAGCCTTTTTTTCACTTGTGCTTGGTTGAGCTTGTCCGCCAGGATTTTGGCCAGGATTTTGCCCAGGATTTGCTGGTTGAATTGTAGGGGGCTGGCTTGGGCTTGAAGGAGCTGGGGCAGTTTGTTGAAATTCAACAGCAGGAGGACTAAAAGTTGAAGCTGATGAAAGAAAAAATAAAGATGAAATTGAAAAGACTGATAAAATAGGCGCAAAAACTAGTTTATTTTTTAATTTTTTAGACATAATTCACCTCGGTTTGAACTAAAAAAAACAGTTGCATCAAACGGTTTTGTTCATTTTCTTGTTTGGCAAGCATATAATTATTATACAATTCTAAATTTGAACTTAGCTCTAAATTTGCTTGCATTTGCAACTTGTGTAAAAGTGTTTTTTTGCTTTTTTGATTTGATTTTTTCTGAATATAATATTCTTTTTTATCAGTTTTGTAAAAAATCAAATCATCATGAAGCCGAATAGAAGCGCTGTTTTCTAAAGAAAAAAGTAATGATTTGTGGGCAAAAAAATAAAAAACCCCTGAAGAAATTTCGATTTTTATGAGCGAAAAATCAAGATTTGAGACAATAAATGGTTCAAGTGGTGCAAAATATTTTTCCTGTTCAATGTTAATATATATTTTGCAATCTTTAAAATTTATAGTTTTATTTTCAGGGGTCAAAATTCGGAAATTTCAAAGTTGTGATTCCATTTAAAAAATTCCTTTCGGTTTGCTCTTAATCAAGTTTAGTTCCTCAATTTCTAGCTCACGTTCAATTTTTAAAATTGTTGTTTTAAGACGTAAAATTTTTTCCTCAATTTCCTTTAAAAGTGTATTTTCGTGAATAAGTTTATTTTTATAGACGATAAATTGCGACTCAAGTAGTAAAACCTGCACGGATGTAGCAAAATATGTTTGAATTTGAGTTTGGTAAAATTCTTCAAAATTAGGGAAAAAACGGACTTTATCAAGGCTAGCTTTGAATTTATCAATTGTTTCTTGACTTGTTTCCATTTTAAATTCAAATTGGTTTAATGGGAAAATTGTTGCAATAAAATTTGGGATTTTATTTGAATAAACGGCCATTTTTACTGATGAAAACTGACGAGTTTTAAGTCCATATTCAATAACTTGACCAATTTTTACTGAATTTTCAAAGGAATTGTCTAAATTTTCAAAACTAGTTATGATTTTCATATTGTTTTTCTTTGCAAAATTAATTGCCCGAACACCAAGAGGAACAATAAAATCTTTTTCGGTATAATTTTCTAAAATTTTAGTTTCAATTTGATCAAAAAAGTTTTGGGTATATTTTTCATTTGATGAAGGATAAATTCAAAGATTAATATTTTGACGGGCAAAAGCTTTTTTTGTCAGTAGTGATAATTTTGTGCTAAATGGTCTTTTTGGACTAAATTGAGCAAGTAAAAACTGTCCAATTAAGAAAAATTCATAAACATTTCTTATTGTTCTTAAAAGAAGGTTAATTTGGATTAGAGAAATATTTCGATTTAACGAAACTAAATCATAAATTTTGATAAAATTGTCTCTTTTTTCCTTTTTTTCATTTATGTTCATAATCTAAAACTCTCAGAATTAAAGTATTTATGCTTTTTTATTTGGATCCTTTTGATCTTCTAAACTTGATGCTAAAGAAACTTCGCTGAAAATAACTTTAAGTGTTTTTGTTTGCGGATCTAGAAAAACAATGCATCCTTCGACAACTTCAACAAAACGGCTTTTGTTGGCAATAAAATCTCAAGCAAGCGTGTTTAAATTGGAAAGTAGTGCTGAAAATCTTGAATCAGAACTATCTGAGTAAAAATTACTTGCTCTAACATTTGAAGATTCAACTTGAGCAATTATAGGAACAAGCCCTTTTGAGCCAAAACGACTTGAGCGTTGTCAAGAAATTACGAAATTTTTAAATACTAATTCTGTGGTTGACTTATAAGAGTCAATAACTTTTTTTTGGTATTTTTCTTTCATCGAGGATTTTGCTTTTTGCGAGGATACAAGTAGAGTTAAATTCATTAGTGCATCAAAACTAATAAAATTGGGATGATTAATTAAATCATAATAGTCGCGAAACTCTGTTTTTGTATCAAGTTGGTTTGGATTTGCTTGCTTTTTCTTTCCTAAAATTTTCATGATTTGTTCCTTATTTTTTAACTTTTAGATTTGGAAGTTTTTAGATCTAAGACGAACCTATTTTTTCATTTTCAACGTTTTCTTTTTGATCTTGAGATGGTTTGTTTTTTGTTGTTAGAATTAAAGTATTTTTACCAATTGCAACAAATAAATTTGCCAAAACAAAAATTGCTAGTAAAACAGTTAAAATCCCAAGAAAATAGAAACTATAGTCAATATAAAAAACTGATACTAAATCTCTTTGGTAGTCTTCTGGCTTAACTTGGGAAACAGTAGATGTATAAATATCAATATTCAATAAATAAATGAAATTAAAAATTGTATATAAGACAATAAAAAAACTTACCATTAATTTCATCCAAAGCGGAAATTCGGGCTTAATTCTGACTAGAGCAAAATAAATGGTAAGGAAAAATACTAGCTGAGTTGAGTTTATCCAAATTGTTTCATGAACTGAATAACTTAAATATGAGACAACAAAGCTTGCAATAAAAGATAGAAGAATAAAAATGAATGGAAGCGTATTTAATTGATAATCTTTAATTTTATTTTTTAACCGTGTAAGATTTAAAACAAAATAAAGAATTAGTAAAACAACATGAACCGAAATACCAATTATTGTTGGCAAATAATTTGGTTCAATATTGTTTCCAAAAGGAAGAAACTGAACAAAATTAGTTATGGAATAAATAGTTATATAAACACTATATGCAAAAATTCCAATAGCAATAAAAATTAAGGCCGAAAGCGCTGGAGTATATTTTTTAAGCCGAATAAGACTTTGACGGTAAAAATAAATTTGAGGACTATAATATAATAAAACTAATACTAAAGCTCCCATTAAAAGTGCAATTAAAATTAACGAATTAGTTATTTTTGCTACTTCAGTAATAAAAGTATAAATTCAATCTGCAATTGGATTGTCATAAGTTACGCTCGGAATTGATGATTTTTCAGGGGTAGAAAACACCATTGAAGCAAAAATTCCAAATAAAGTACCTGATGTAACAATAGCAGAAGCTAAACTTATATGCTTAAAAATGAAAAGCTTCTTATAATCATAGTTGATTTTGTCATCTGTTCGCCCTAGTCAAAGTCAAAGGGAATAATCAAGTAAAATATAAATAAAAATTTGGGCAGAAATGCCAAGAATATGGCTCCATTCTATCGTTAGTCAAGCAAAATAAACAACTAGATTGACTAACGAAAGGAAAAAATATACTGATAAAATTATGTATTTATGCGTTTTATTTTTCAGGTGTAAAAATTTTAAACCTTTAAATAAAAAGATAATACTAAAAAATAACAGGAAAATTGATCTTGCAACTCTTGGAGCAATAAATTCGCGAATTTCATCATCAATAGGATTAAAAATTAGCGAAATACTTGAAATCCTTGAAATTGGCGCATTTTGGTCAATATTTACTATGTTCAGGAATGACCGACGGGCATCAAAGAAAATTGCCGCGCTTAAACCAAGTAAAAGCAGAATAAATAATACGCGAAGAAAAATACTCGCTAAATTCTTCTTGTCTTTTTTAGCTGGTTTTGCATTTAACCTATAAGCTTCAGGACTAACCGCATTCATTTTTACCTCCTTTTTTAGTTTTGAAATGCTAACATTATAACCTTTTTTTTTTTTTTTTATGACAAAAATGCAAAAAAAATTAGTTAAAAAATATCTAATTTAAAATAATTTATTGTTTTTGGCGTTTTACCTTATAATTTTAGAAATGATTAAAAAATTAATATTTAGTGATATTGACGGAACTCTTTATTGCGGTGATTTTTCCGTTGATAAGGAAACAATTGATTTTCTAAAAAATAATAAAGATAACTTTACCTTAATTTTAAATACAGGCAATCCTTTGGGTTCAAGAATTTTGCAAATAGCAAAACTCTTGGAAATTCGTTACCTTTTAACATCTAATGGCTCTTTATTTAGTGATTTAAAAGAGGACAGACATACTTTAATTAATGGACCAATTTCGCAAAAATCACAAGATTTTGTTTTTAAAATTGCCAAAGATTTAGATATGCAACTAAATTTTTGAACAAGCCAAAAATATTTTAGCTTTAATTTTAAAGAGCAAAATTATTCCTATTTTAACTACCCACTTTTGGATCCTGAAAATGAGGTAATTTTTGTTGATGGCCCACAAAAAGATGTAATAAAATTAGAACTAATTGGCCCAAGCCAAAATTTAGAAAAGGCTTATAAATTATTACAAGAAGATGGTGATCTTGAAGCAGTTTTAATTAATAATATAAGCATTGAAATTAGTAAAAAAGGAACAAATAAAGGAAATGCTGTTGAATTTGTAGCAAAAACTTTTGGAATTGATGTCCAAAAAACAATGACAATTGGCGATAGTCCTAATGATATTTCAATGCTTGAAAAAACTAATTTTTCTTATGCAATGGCAAATGGCTATGAAATTGTTAAAAAAACAGCAAAACTTCATACAAGCGCTTGCGATCAACAAGGGCTAGTTTATGCAATTAAAGACTTTTTATATCGGACAAAATTTGACTAAAAAAATCTTTTAGTCAAATTTTTGTCAATTTTTTTGTAATTAAAAAAGTTTAAATTCAATTAATTTTAAATGGTTTTTTCTGTTGTTTGATTTGATAAAAATAAACAACAAGTTGGATTATTGAAATCAAAAACCCAATAATTTGAAAAATGAATGACGAAAGATAAGCGCCATTTTTTTCAATAACAAATTGCAAGAAAAAGTAGATTAATCAAGCAAAGTTTAAGAGAAATAAATTTAGCAAAAAAGTAAGTGGAATAAATTTAATTGTTTTGTTTTTAATGCCTAACAAAGTTTGTGGTAAAAATGCAATATTTACGAACAATCCGGCAAAAATTCCGAGATAATTAGCATAAGAAGCAAGATTACCTAAAGAAATTTTGGCCCAAAAGAAAATTCCAAGTAGTAAAATCAGTAGAAAAACTGTTAATCCCAAAGACAAAAAAGTGAAATTTATTATTTGTCTTCTTGTTGTTTTTGCTTTAAAAATATAAACTTGAGCTAAAAAGATGAAAGTTGAAAGTCCACTAAATACTTGGGGAATAAAAAGTTGCAAATCACGGATTGCAAAGCCTAAAATTGCAAATCCAAAAATTCCCAAATAGTAAATTCATCAACTTAGTAGTGAAACTTTTGGTGGTTTTTTTGCTAAAAAAGTATTTATTACTAAAGGTAAACCGATTATCGAAGTTAAAAAAGCCGCAATTCAACCAATTATTGTTATATAAGACATATTTCCCGCTTAAAAAAAATATATTATACTACAATAATAAAAAAATAATAATTGTTACACCAAAAAATATTAAAGTAGAAATGGAATCTGTTACTGTCGCTAAAATTGGCGCTGACATAACGGCAGGATCTCTTTTTGTTGCTTTTGCAATCATCGGAATTATTGAGCCAAGAATTTTTGAGAAAATAATTACTGTTAAAAGTGAAAATGATGAGGCAAAAGAAATAATTAAAACATAATCGCGGATTGTTAGATTTGAGATTGAATTTTCGGGAATTTGCGAGTTTTTGATCTCGCCTGAAAGAGTAAAATAAATTACTAACCGCAAAAAATTCAGAATCATCAAAACTGTGCCAACAACAGCTCCAACGCCAATTTCTTTTAAAAGAACTTTGGAAAAAAAGTTAGAACGATTAATTTCTTTTAGTGAAATTGAGCGGACAATTGTTGTTGCTGATTGGGAGCCAGCATTTCCGGCTGATCCAGAAATGACCGGGATCATTGAGACAATTGTAGTAATAAAAGATGAAAGCCCGATTGATTTAATTGCATCATTTTCGGTAATTGCATCAGTGAATTTTTGAATAATAAATTGGGACAAAGTTGAGCCAAACATTAAAATTATTAGTCAAAAAACACGGGATTTAACAATTTGAATTATTGTGGTTTTAAGATAAGAATCCTCAACTTCTTGTGGTAAAATTCCGGCTAATTTATAAATATCACTTGTTGCTTCTTCTTTAACAATGTCAATAATATCATCACTTGTAACCATCCCAATTAATCTTTGGGCAGTATTTACAACCGGTAAAACCGAAAAATCATTTTTAGCAAAAACTTCAGCGGCATCTTCTTTTTTGTCAGTTGTTACTAAAAAAGGAACTTGAAACACTATTTTTTCAATATTTAAATTAGGATCAGAAAAAACTATATCCTCAAGTGTGGTCGCACCGATAATTTTTTTTTGCGAATCAACAACATAGTAATAATGCACAAGTTCAGAAATATCTTTATATTTACGGATTTTTTCAAGCGCTTGGGCACAAGTTAATTCATTTGAAAGATAAACAATATCAACCGACATAAAAGAGCCAATTTGATTTGAATTATATTGTAAAAGTTGGTTAACTCTTTTTCTTGTATCTGGATCAATATTGCGCAAAATTCGTTTGGCAACATTATCAGGAACTTCATCTAAAAGCTCGACAATTTCATCAGCATAAAGTTCATCAAGAAGTTGATTCATCATCTCGTTTGGCAAACTTATAACTAATTCTGATTGAATTTCGGGCGAAAAAAAGGTAAAAATTTCTCCGGCTGTGGCAGTGTCTAACATTCTAAAAAATAAAAGACGCTGAAATTGACTAAATTTAGATACTTCTTCTGCTACTTCTGAAAGTGGTTTTTGGTTTGTGTATTCACGGACTTGATTAATTTTTTTATTGTTTACTAAATCAATTAACAAAGAACTTTTTGTCTCAAAATTTTGCATTAAATACTATTTTTTAGCAGTATTTGTTTGACTTGAATTTAGTTCTTTTGTTAAAACTTCAGTAAAAGTTTCAAGATTTGTAACCTTAAAAAAATTTGCATCACGAACAATCACAACCTCACCACTTTGTTCTGAAACAACAACCGTTATTGAATCAGAAACCTCAGAAATACCTAAAGCAGCCCGGTGTCGGGCGCCATATCGGTCTTCAAGTGTTGATTCAGAAACCGAAAAATATGTCGAGGCATACAAAATTCGGTCATCAACAATAATAACTGCCCCATCATGCAATGGTGAACTTTTTTGAAAAATAGCAATTAAAAGCGAGGAATTGATTAAAGAATCAATTTTTACCCCGTCAGTGCGGAGACTATCAAGAAGAATATTACGTTGCAAAGTGATAATTGCCCCGACTTTATTTTTTGACAAATATTTAACTGCAAAATAAAGTTCATAAACTATTTTTCTTTGTGTAGATATACCTAAATCAACAAAACTCCGGTTAACCTTGTTTTTGTGCAATGTTTTTATATGATTGTAAATAAAAAAAACTGCAAAAAAAAGACCTAAAACTAGGGTTAATGCTGAAATTATCAAAACTACAATATCTAAGTTCATGACATCACCTTTTTACTTTATTTAACTTAAATATTATATATTAATTTTTTATTTTTGACAAACAATTATTTTTAATTATTTTTAATTATTTTTTAACTGATTTTTACCTTTTAAAAAAATATAAACTCCTTTTTCCTAAAAATTTTTTAAGAAAAAAGGAGTTTATATAAAAGGTCAAACAAAATAAAAATTTTAAATAATACCAGCGCCGTATAAAATAAACATAATTACAACAACAAGAATTACAGCAATCAAGGCAAAAACGATAAATCATAAAACATAAGAAGGAAGACCTCAAATTGTTGATTTCTCGGTTGCAACGATAATTATTTCTTCATCCTCATCCACGCTTGAAGATGAAGCGGCAATTACACGGGTAGCCTCGTCAACACTTAAATCACCTAGACCAACAGAAACTCCGCCAGATTGAACATTATAACCACCAAAGCCACGTTTTGTGTTAAATAATTCATCATCAACGATTGAATTATGTTCATTACGGTTGAGATCTAGAAAGGCTTGATAAACAATTCCGCGGAATAATGGGATAATTGTTGGAAATTTATTTAGTTCAAAAGTCCCAATTTGTGGATAATAAGGGTGAATTTTGACTCAAGAATAATCAAGAACTGGCTCAACTATTTGCGGGATCTCGACTATTTGCGGAATTTCAACTATTTCAACCTGTGGGGGTTCAACTATTTCAATTTTAGGAATATCAACTATTTCAACAATTTTTTCATGAACAATTGGACGACCATGCCTTAAAACTGGAAGTGGATCAGGGTGATTGAAACTATCAGGGTGGTTTCAGAAATTAATTACTTTTAATAAATAGTCAATTGAAATTCCTTTTTTGGCAAAAAGGTATTTACATGCTGGACAATTTTTGGCCTCAAGTAAAAAAGCGCGATACTTTTGACAAAAACGGCAAGAATAAACATGTAAACAAGAGGCACAATTTTGATTAAAAAGTGAGTCTGAAAGGGTCAAATTGTATCTTAAAAGTGCTCGTGATTCATAATAAGGATAAAATGAAAGTTCAGCAATTTTTTTCTCAATATCGATATTTTTGCTTTTAAGAATTACCTGACATGCTTGACATTTTCGGGCTTCACGATAAAAAGCAGCGAGTTTGCGGCACTTAGGGCAGAAGAAATTATGATTGCAAGCTAGACAAGGTGAATTATAAGTTTGCTGTCAAATTAGTGAGGTTAAATTTTGGAGATCATTTGTTCTAAGTTCATTTAATTTTTTCTCAAGGTCAAAATTTGACGCTTTAAATTTAGCAAGGCAAGCTGGACAATTTTTGGCCTCAAGTAAATAAGTTGCATATCTTTGGCATCACTGACAAGATGCATTATGAAAGCAAGCTTTACATTTAATGTTATTTGCTAAATTATTATAATATGAATTACTTCGGAGTAAATTTATTTTAGCATCAAGGTCAAAATTTTGTTCCTTAAATTTAGCAAGGCAGGCTGGACAATTTTTGGCCTCAAGTAAATAGGTACGATATTTTTGACATCAAGGACAAGTTGCATTATGGTTGCAGGCTTTGCAATTTATAGTTGATTTTAATGAAGCTAAATGACTAAAATATGAATTATCACGAAGTAAATTTAGTTTAGCATCAATGTCAAAATTTTGTTGTTTAAATTTAGCAAGGCAAGCTGGACAATTTTTGGCCTCAAGTAAATAGGTGCGATATCTTTGGCATCAAGGACAAGTTGCATTGTGGTTGCAAGCAACACAATTACTAAAATAAGGGTTTTTTAATAAATAAGAGGGATAGCTAGGATGCGCAAGTTCACGAATTTTTTGGCTAATATTAATATTTTTAGCTTCAAAAATCGCCTTACATCTAGGACAATTTTGAGCCTCATTTAAATAAGTGCGATATCTTTGACACCAAGAACAAAGGGCATTATGAACACAAGTTTTGCAAATTTTTGGCTCTTTTTTTGAAAAACTAAGACCTGTTTGGACAGGGAGTCTTAATTGGGCGAGTTTTTCAAGATAGTTAAAATTTTTTTTCTTAAACAAATCAAGACAAGCTGGACAATTTTGAGCTTCAATTAAATAAGTGCGATATCTTTGGCATCAAGAGCAATTTTTATTATGCCCGCAGGACTGACAAGAACGAGTCGAGTCTGAATTTTCAGGAGAAAAGTCGCAATATTCTGAATGAATTTGGTAATTTTCTTCTAGATCAAAATTATTGTCTGTATTTCTAGACGAATAAATTTGATCTTCGGACTGATGATGATCAGAATGATTATCTTTTTGAGGCAGATCATCTTCAAATTCATGACCACTGACTTTTTCAACTAATGCTTGACTTACTGAGTCAACTTTTTCAAGCAATTTATTGTCAAATTCATCAGAAATATCTTTATTAAAAACTAAATTTGGCGAAGTTTTAGGTAAATTTTCCTCATTTTCTACTGATGAATTCAAGTCATCTTTTTCGTCATGGTCTTGGTCAAATTCTTCTAAAGTTTCAAAATCTTCTGAAGAATCTAAATTAGATTTATCACTCTTTTGTGATGAAATTTCTGAGTTTTCTAAATCTAAAGAAGAATTTGTGCCATCTTTTTGGTCTAAGTCATCTGCTGATTCAACAATTTCAAGTTCAACTAAATGACAAGGACATTCACTATTAATTTCTTCGAGATGATTTTGATCGTCACAAACTGGACACTCAATTGGGTGATCAGTATCATTTTGTTTTAATGCATAGAGAATTTCTTCAATAGTTTTCTCGTTTTCAGTAATTAAAATTTCGGTTTTTTGTTTTTCTTTGTTTGTTTTAGATTTTAAACTTTGTAAATCAAAATGTTTTGATTGGTCCGAAGTTAAATTTTTAGGTTGGCTAGTTTTTTGATTTGGCTGAGTTGATTCATTTAGGTTGAAATTTGGGTCATCAGCCAAAATTTTAGCTATAAATTGTTCTTTTTTTTCTTGACTAAGTGACCTAAAATTAATCGCTAAAGGAAAGGAAATTACAGATCCAAATTTCTTATTACGTAAAACTCAAAGTCGAACTGGTGTTTTAAGACTTTCAATTTTTAGAAAAACATCAACTAGAGAGTTAAAAAGACCGACGGTTTCCTTTGCGAATTTTAGCCTATAATAACAGTCTTTTTCATTGTGAAACTCATCACAAATCTCTGTGAGATAAAATCTTAAAGTTTTGGTTTTGTTCATTTTTCTAGCGACTTCTTTTTGATCTTTATATTTAAAGTAATGTAAATTATAGAGTAAAATTTGTAGTTATACTAATAAAAAATAAATTTTGCTTTTGAACAAACGCAAAATCTATTTCAATTTTAACATAAAACGAATAAATTTTAATGTTATTTTTCACAAATTTTTCTGTTTTTACATTTTAGTTTTGATTTTTTGCCTTTTTGAAAATTATACTATAATTTTAAAGCATATTTTAATTTTTTACATATTATTTTTTGCATTTTTTTTCATTTAACAAAAAAAATTGCAAAAATAAAAATTAAAGGGCTTATAAGACAAAAAAAGCTATAAATTCATAGCACAAAATTTATTTTTAGTTTTTTTAGATATATTAATTTATTAGTTTATCTCGAGTTTCCCAGTTTGATGAGAAAATCTTAAAAAATTATCCGGTTTTGGAGCTTTTTTAACTTTTTTGGAAAAAGTTAATTACCATTTTTTTACTGATTTATTAAGATATCAAAGTAAAAATCATACCTATTTCAAATATTTGGATCACTAGCAACGCCATCAAACTGTCAAACTCAGGAAAAATAACTATCAAGGAAAAAACACTAAATTTTAAATCCAACACTCATGAATGCAAAATCTACTTATTAATAAAATAAGGCAAACTAAAAAAGCTAAAATTTTAACTTAAAAAGCAAAACCATAAAAAATACAACTACTATTTAAGCTCAATGTAAATAGAAAACTCGTTTTTATTTACATCGAGCCTAAAAAAATATGTGAAGTTTTGAAAGAACAATAATTAAAAGCCTTAAATTTGTAGATTTCTAAACGGGTAAATTTAAGGCATTCCATCATATTTAAAAATATAATGGAAAATTCGCGCTGTCTGAATTTTTTAGACAAAAAACATAACTAATTCCCCCTTAATTCATATCAAAATTTATTAATTCATTCTTAAGTGAGATTAATTATACCTTAATTTTTTCCTAGACCAAGCATTTTTTTTTTTTTTTTTTGCGGGAAAATTAAATAAAACCGTTATGAGACAAAAGAAGCTATAAATTCATAAGACAAAATTTATTTTCAGTTTTTTTAGATATATTAATTTATTAGTTTATAATTCTAAGCGTAACATTAATTTTTTTTAAAGGAAAATAATAAAGAATGATACCAACCTATAAAACTAAAAAATTTATTGATGAAATTAAATTTTTTAATAAAAAAGTTCTTTTACGTGTTGATTTTAATGTTCCTATTCTTGAAGGGAAAATTACTTCAACCAAAAGAATTACCGCGAGTTTAAAAACCATTGAGAAAATTGTTACTGAAGGTGGTAAACTTATAATTTTATCACACCTTGGTAGGGTTAAAACGCCCGAAGATTTGAAAAAGAAATCACTACGAATTGTCGCCGAGGAATTAGCTAAAATTTCACAAAAAGAAGTCAAATTTGTTCCTCAAAACCGTGGCAAAGAAGTTGAAGAAGCAATTGATCAACTTGAAAACGGACAAATTTTAGTGCTTGAAAATACAAGATTTCAAGATCTTGAAAACAAAGCTGAATCAAAAAATGATCCAGAACTTGGAAAATACTGAGCTTCATTAGGTGATGTTTTTATAAATGACGCCTTTGGAACACTCCACCGCGCTCATGCATCTAATGTTGGAATTGCAACTTACATCAAAGAATCAGCAATCGGTTATCTTGTAAAAGAAGAGCTTGATGCGTTGTCAAAAATTATTTTTGAACCGCAAAAACCTTTTTATGCAATTATTGGCGGGGCAAAAATTTCTGACAAAATCGGGATAATTTCAACTCTACTTGAAAAAGCTGACAAAGTTTTAATTGGTGGAGGAATGGGTTATACATTCAAAAAAGCTCTTGGACTCAAAATTGGAAAGTCAATTGTTGAAGAAGACAAAATTGATTTAGCTCTAAGTTTAATTAATAAATACTCTGATAAATTAATTTTACCGCTTGATGCTGCTTTGTCTGATAAATTTGAAGATGTAACCCCAATTTATAACGAAAAAAATCCACTTGAAATTCCAGATGACCTTGAAGGTTTAGATATTGGCCCAATGACTATAAAATTATTTGAATCACATTTAAAAGATGCAAAAACTATTTTGTGAAATGGAACTCTTGGTGTTGCTGAGTTTTCTAATTTTGCCACCGGAACTCGTGAAATTGCAAAAGTAATTTCAAAACTTGAAAATTGCTATAGCGTAATTGGTGGTGGTGATTCAGTTGCCGCAATTGAAGCTGAAAAATTAGGTGATGCTTTTAGTCATGTTTCAACTGGTGGTGGTGCTTCAATTAGTTTTATTGAAAAAGGCGATCTAATCGGTCTAGGCCCAATTCAGGAAAAAGCATAAGAATTTATAGTATTTTTTTAATTTTCACACTTAACAAGTCCTGTTTTTTAAATCAAAAAAAGCAGGACTTGTTCGTTTTTTATTTTATAAGTAAAGTAGATTAATTTTTATGAAAAGTGTATTTTTTGACGAAAAAATTGTTGAATCACTAACTAAAACTGAAAAAATTATTGTTAAATTGGCACAGGATAATCCCCAATTTTTTTATCAATCCAATCTAAAATCATTAGCAAATAAAACCCAATCTTCAATAACGCTCATTTCAAATTTAGCAAAAAAATTAAGTTTTTCTAGCTTTAAAGAAATGCAGTTTCATGTTTATTATTTATTCCTTAATTCAGCACAAATTTCAAATAAAGTAAAAAACCAGCAAAAAACCGATAAAAACAAGCTAATTATCGAACAACTTTATAAATATTATCATAATTCTTTAGTTCAAACATTAGAGCTTGTTGATCTTGAAAAAATCCAAGATTTTGCCCGTAAAATTATTCAAAGCAAAAAAATTTTTATCTACGGGGCTGGTTCTTCTTCAATCGGAGCGAGCGAACTAGCGATTAATTTGCAAAAATTAGGGCTAAATTCAGTTAGTTTTCGTGATTTTCATAATTTTTTATTAGTTAGTGTTCAATCTCAAGCCTTAAAAATTTTGTTTTCAAAATCTTGTAAAACAAAAGAAATTAATTTTGTTCTTAAAAAGTTTATTGAAAATAACGACAATTTTATTGTAATAACGGCAAAAAAACAAATCAATATACCCAATAAAAATTTAATTTTTTACCAAACACTCGAGCAAAAAAACCGTTTTATTTCGATCTCATCGAAAATAAACCAACAATTTATTTCTGATGTTATTTTTTTTAGTGTTGCTAATTTAATTTCTGAACAATATGAAGAAAATTACAAGAAAAATCTTGAAATTCTCAAAGAATGAAATGAATAATTGAAAAATATTCATAAAAAACTTCAAATTTGTAAAAATTTTTTTATTTTTCTTTTATTTTTGACTAAATAATCCATTATTTAAGTATATAAAATAAAAGAAAGGAAGGTTTTTATGAGTATTTTTTCAAAAGATTTTATTTTTTTAGACCAAGATCTTAATTCAAAAGAAGAAGTTTTTGAATTTATTGCTCAAAAAGCAGTCAGTCTTGGAATTGGAACTGAAAAAAATAAAATCTTTGATGATCTTTTGGCTCGTGAAAATGAAATTTCTACCGGACTTGAGTCAAATTTTGCAATCCCTCATGCTCAAAGTAGTGCTATTGAAAAGCCGGCACTACTGTTTTTAAGTCTAAAATCTGGGCTTGATTGACAAAATTTTGATGATTCTAAGGCAAAATTTATTTTCTGTATTTTGTTGCCAAAGTCTGGTTTTGAACAAAATCAAGTCGAAATTCTGGAAAAAGTTGCCCGAATTATTCTTAATCCCGAAATTAAAGAAATAATTTTATCTAAAGACGAAAATGTTATTTTTGATAACATTTCAAAGTTTATTTTTGAAAAAGACCAGGTGGAAAATCACGAGACAAATTCCCAAAAAATTCCCATAAATGCAAAAAAAGTTGTTGGAATCACATCTTGTACTGTTGGAATTGCTCACACTTATTTAGCCGCTGAAAAATTAGAAATGGGACTAAAACAAAATGGTTATATTCCCAAAATTGAAACTCGCGGATCAGTTGGGCCTAAAAATGTTTTAACAAAAGAAGATATTGATCAAGCCGAATTTGTTATAGTTGCCAGCGATCTTGAAATTGACAGTTCAATTTTTGACCAAAAAAAGGTCTATTTTACAAGCACTAAAGCCGCAATCCATGAAACTGAAAGTGTAATTCAAAAAGCAAAAAAAGCACCAATTTTGCATAATAAACAAAAAAAACAAACCCAAAATCAAGAAAATCGAACTAGCGTTGTTAAACATATTATCACCGGAATTTCCTACATGATTCCTTATGTTGTTTTTGGTGGAATTATGATCGCCCTTTCGTTAGGAATTGGAAAAGCCATTTATGGTAATGCCGAAGCAGCGCCAAAAGGTGATTTTCTATGATGAATGCTCGAAATTGGGGTAATTGCCTTTAAATTAATGATCGGTGTTTTAGGAGGCTACATTGCCTACTCAATTGCCGGACGGGCCGCACTTGCACCTGGATTTATTGTTGCAACTGTCGGTAATTCGGCCGATTTATTCTATGGAATTGGTGGAATTTCTGTTCAGACACCGATGGGATTTATTGGCGCAGTAATTTTTGGAATTCTTGTTGGTTACAGTGTTAAATTCATTAACTCACTAAAAATCCAAAAATCTTTAAGTGCAATTTTACCAATTTTTGTAATTCCAATTGGAGTCAGTTTATTTTGATCTTTAGTCGTAATTTTCTTAATTGGCGCTCCTATTGGTTGAGTGCTTGACAAATTAATCGCTGGATTAAAACATGTTTTTGAAAATAAAGACGGAATTGGTGTTGGTGTTGCCTTTCTTCTAGGTCTTTTACTTGGTGGAATGGCCGGATTTGACATGGGTGGTCCAGTAAATAAGGTTGCTTTTTTAACTTCAACAGCACTTGTTTCAACTCAAGTTTATGAACCAATGGGGATGATGGCAGCTGCAATACCAGTTGCACCAATTGGAATGGGAATTACAACCTTAATTTGACGTAGAAAATTTACAAAAGAAGAAAAATCACTCGGACTTTCAGCTATAATTATGGGATTTATTGGAATTTCTGAAGGTGCTATTCCTTTTGCAATTGCTGATCCAAAACGGGTAATTAGTGCTAATGTTATCGGTTCAGCAGTTGCTGGTGGACTTGCTGGAGTTCTTGCAGTTACAAATCAAGCCGGACATGGGGGACCAATTGTTGCAATTCTTGGTGCTGTTGGTTCAATAAAACACGGAATTGGTCTTGGAATTGCCTTTTTCTTCTTGTCAGTTATTGTCGGAAGTTTTACTACAGCTCTAATTTATGGATTTTGAAAAGATCGCAATTTTAATATTTTTAGCAATTTAGCACGAAAAAATCACAAAAAAGGAGTTAAATAATGAAAATTAAGAAAATAGATAATAAAAAACTGTTTTATATTGTGATTTTTTTGGCCTTAGCTGTACTTATTTTTGGAATTATCCTTATTAGTTTAAATATTTCGGCACACCAAGAATTTATTAGCGCAACAATTGCCAAAAAAGAAGCGCTACCAAGTCAAGGTTTTGTTTATGGCGTATTTTTACTAGTTATGGGAATTTTAGGACTTATTTTATCAGCATTTATCGGAAATGATGTTTTTAACAAAAAATTAGGTCAGTCTAATTAAATGAAAGATTATTTTGTTTTTGTTGAACCATACCAAAAAAATACTTTATGAGCTGGGCAAAATTTACAAAATCAGCTAAAATCTAGCCAAAAAATTGGCGAACTTTGACTAATTTCAGCTCAAAAACACGGTCTTTCACGCGTCAGTGGGCAAAATTTAGACGAATTTTTTGCCCAAAACCCCCAATTTTTTGGTTTTTATCCACATAAAACTTACCCAAATCTTCATAAAATTATTGATGCTGGCCAAAAACTGAGTCTGCAAGTTCATCCTGATAATAAAATAGCTAAAAAATTAAATTCTTTTGGCAAAGATGAGGCTTGATTTGTGCTAAACAAAGGCGATGATCCTTTTATAATTGGTGCAAAATCAAACGATTTTGCTGAGAAAATTACAGAAATTAACAACGAAAATATCGACAAACACTGTAATTTTTCTAATCTTGAAAAAAATGATTTTGCCTATATTAGCGCCGGACTTGTTCATTCTATTCCTCAAGGCGCCCTTGTTTATGAAATTCAGCAAAATTCAGACTTAACTTTTCGAATTTTTGACTTTGATCGACTTGACTCTAACGGGCAAAAAAGAGAACTTCATTTTGAACTTGCAAAAGTTGCAATAAAACCAAAATTAAGTCCAAAAATTATTCATGACAACAAAAAAACCCAACAATCCTTAGTTAAAAATAAATTTTTTAACCTTGAAAAAGTAAAAATTAGCCAAAAATTTTTACTTTTGCCCCAAAATGATGTTTTTTGGTATGAAATTATTATAATTTCTGGTCATGGAAAAATTAATGATGCTCTTTTTAAACCATTTGATGCCATATTAATATCAGGACAAATTGAAAAACCAATTGAATTTCAAGCCGAAAATGCGCTAATTTTAATAAACAAAATAATTTAATTTTCTTTGTTTTACCCGAGTTTGCCAGTTTGATGAGATTATCTTAAAAAGTGTCCGGTTTAAACCAGGACAAAAAAAATTAACACTAAAGGTGTTGGCTTTTTTTGTCCGAGTTTAGGAGAAAGCTAACACCCAATGTGTTAGCTTTTTTAAATTTTCAAATGCAACAAAACGGAGAATACTAATGTCAAGGCACTTTATAAAAGACGAGTTTGATATGATTTATAAAATTTACAATGAATTTGGATTAAAACAAACAATAAATTATATAAATGATATTTCGCCAGAAACAAATTTTATAACCAGAACACAACTACTTCGAAGAATCAAAAAAATTATTCGGTATTATAATAATGGTATGCAAGATCAATTATTAGATAAAAAAGGCGCGAACAGAAAGCCAGGGAGTGGCAAACGTAAAAAACCAATTGAACCTGATTGAAACGAATTTACAAAAGAAGAATTAATAGAAATAGCTAAGAGATATTACGAAATCAATAAAGATAAATTAAAATCAGGAAAAATTAGTGAAGCCAAAACACTAAATATTCCTTATAGCAAATCTGCAAAAATTTTTAATGTATGCAGGCAATCAGTGGCAAAATCTAAAACTAGAGTTATAAAAGTAAGGGAACACAAAAATGATGCAATAATTAAAAAATCCTTTCTTGATAACAAAGGTAGATATGGTCGCATAAGGTTGAGTGCTTATATTTCTATGAAATATAATATTGACATTCACCCTCGAAGTCTTGGCAGACATTTAAAAAGATTGAATTTAGTATGCAAAATTAGAAAAAAAAGAAGAAAGAGCGAAATTAAGAACACCAAATTCGCACTGCCGGATATTGTTAAACGCGACTACAATGATAAATTAAATAGAAATATTTTTGCTACTGATATTACATATATAAAAGCTCCCAGAGATGTTAAGGAAAGCCATGTATTTTTGTCTGTAATAATTGAGCATAAAACTAAAAAAATCAGAGATTTTAAATTATCTGTAAGCAATGATCTTAATTTAGTTATGGATAATATAAAGACATTTAGGTCTATTGATAAAAATTTTGTTATTCATTCAGACCATGGATTTCAATACACTTCAAAAACCTATATTGACAAAATAAATAAAATGGGAGGAACTGTTTCATTGTCTCGCATAGGAAATTCTTTGGATAATAGGGAGGCTGAATATTGATTTTCAATTATAAAAAGTGAATGCTTAAACGAGTTAAACTACAGTAAAATAACTTTTGAAGATCTGAAAAAAATAATTGCAGATTATATATATTGATACAACAACTATAGAATTCAATCAATTTTAAATTGAAAAACACCACAGCAATATGCTATGATGTTACAATAATATTAAACTGTTAATTTTTTTTGTCCTAGTTTAGTTTTGGGCACTTTTTAACTTTTTTGGCAAAAGTTAATTACCTATTTTAAAACACTGCAAAATCAATTTATGGATAAAACAGCAAAAATCATAAAAAATACAACTACTATTTAAACTCAATGTAAATAGAAAACTCATTTTTACTTACATTGAGCCTAAAAAAATATATGAAGTTTTGAAAGAACCAATAATTAAAAGCCTTAAATTTGTAGATTTCTAAACGGTTAAATTTAAGGCATTCCATTAAATTTAAAGCCATAATGGAAAAATGGCATTATCTGAGTTTATTGTGAAAAAACATTCTTAATTCCTCCTTAATTCAATATCAAAAATTTATTAATTATTCTTAAGTGAGCTTTATTATAACAGAATTTTTTCTTAGAGCAAGCATTTTTTTTTTTTTTTTGCAAAATCTTAATTTTAAAATTATAAAAATTAAGGTTTTAGGTCAAAAACCACTGATTTACAGGTATTTTTGCATATTTGTATTCATAAAAAGTGAATTTTTACCATCAAACTGTCAAACTCAGGATTTAATTTTCCTTGTTTTTTGCAAAAATAAAAACCGCTAAATGCGGTCTTTATTTTGAAAATCTTTGAAATTTTACTCAATTGCTTGAAAAGTATCTCTACTATTTTCAACATGTTCTGGTTTAAAAACAATTTTTTCTGAACCATCATCTTTTCAGAAAATAAATGTGTAAAATTTACCTTTTTCTAGTTTTTGATCTTGCTCATCTCATCGAAAAACTAAAGGAAATTCAATATTATCACCTTCAATTGCGGTTGTACGAGCGACCTTAACTTTCAAAGGATCAACTAAAGTATTATCAGTTAATGATTTTACCTCACTAGCATAGGCACTTCATTTTCCTGTTACACCTTTTACCGGTGAGTGATGCAATTGGAAACGGAAAACACCTTCACTATTTAGCCTATTTTCACTTCTTGCAGCTGAAAATAATAAGGTTCGAATTTTGACATTATCTTTTTTTGGAATATTAAATGGAGCAGAATGAAAGTCGATTGTTTGGTTGGTTTTTCTAGTTGTTGTTTCTTTTTGAGTGTCCATTTTTACGGGTTTATTTTTATCTTCTTGACTAGATTGGGAACCTTTTTTAGTTTCAGGAGCTGTTTGATTTGTATGTTGGCATGATAAGACAATAAAAACTGGCAGTACAGAAGCTATTGGAAGAAGCCTTAATTTTGCAATTTTTTTTATATTTTTGAACATTTTTTTCCTTTTTTGGTCTGTTTTTTATTTTTTTACTTTGAAAAACAAAGAATTTAAATAAAGCAATAATGTTTTACAGACACTTTAACTTAAATTTAAAAATACTATATTATACTATTAATTTTTAAATTATTAATGCTAAAGTGCAAAAAAATTTTATAATTTTGAATTTTAAAAATTTACATGTATATTTTATTGTAAAATCAAAGGAAAAAGTGCAATAATTACTAATAAATTACTAAAAAAAATTGATAAAAGTGGTAAAATCAAAACTATAGATAAAAAACTAGCTGTCTGAATTTTTCACTAAATTAGCCACTTTTTTAGCTATTTTTATTGGAAAATAACTAAAAAGTGGATTAAAAAAAAGTATTTTTATAATAATTCCTTTTAAAATTGAACCAAGGAGTAAAAATGAAAATAATAAATGATTATTTTAAATTTGAAGACTATAAAATCAAGGCAAAAGAGGAATTTCGTCCTAAATTAGACGAAATTATCAAGAAAAAACATTCAAAGACTCTTGAAAAACTTGCTGGAATACAAAGTATGACAAAAACACTTAATATTGTCTCGGTAATTTCAGTTTTTTTAACTGGACTTGTTTTTTTTGTTACTATGAATTACCATCTAGGGATTGGTGGCATCATTTTTTTAATTATTCTCGGAATAATTGCAGTTGCTTCTACTTTTTACTTAGGAGTCAAAAAAAGGGAAATTAGGAAAATCACCAATGAAGTTTCAAAAGATGTCCTAGAAGATTTTAAACCAGAAGTTGCTTACAAAGCTGCCTTTTCGATTTTAGATAAAGGAATGGATTATTTAGGTTTTAATGGCCAACCTAGTAACAGCATTCAAATTTCAAAAAATGAAATTAGCAGTCTTACTCCTGCGGAAATAATTGGGTCATCAAAGGCTAAAATTAGTGAAGTTAGACCTCTGAAGGAATTATTAATTGATGAAAAATTCCACGTTAGTTTTACAAATGTCCGCTGACAATGAAAAGAATGAAGAAAAAATGAAACTGTAACAAGGGAAAGTTTTACTGGAATTTTAAAGATTGATACTTCAATTTTAGGTGAAAAGGCATTTGACTTTAAACTTTTAAAACCAAGCGGCTGATTTTCTCAAAAAGACAAAATCAAACTTGAAAACGAGGAATTTAACAAGGTTTTTAATCCAGAATCAAATGATAGATTTAAAATCAGAAAAATGTATACACCACTTGCGATGGAACTTTCACTAAAAAGATATTTTGACCGTGAAGGTGTTAAAGTTATGGATGTTACCATTGAATCTTCAGGTGATGCTATCTATTTTACTTACAAATGCGACTGAAATTTTATGTATGTTGATTTTCCAACATCAATAAAAACCCCTGATGACTTTATTAATCACATTTTCAAGGATTTTTTGCTTGACACTTACAGTTTATATTATCTTTTGTGTCTTATTTACGTTACTTTGTATTTGGATTAGTAAAAACATCATATTTTTGAAAAAAATATGGTATAATTTGTAATTTAATTAGTATTTAAAGGAAAAAAATGTCAAATTTATACAACCCTAAAAATGCTGGAAATATCGAAGGATTTGAGCCTCGAATTGATAATGACTCTAAAAAACCGACTGTTTCAACAGCAGCTAAAGTTGCATTTTGAACTTTGGGGACTTTATTTTTATTTATTGCTCCAATTTATTACATTTCGCAAAAAAATAATTTTATGCGCCAACAGAATTTAATCAATGAATCAGCTGGTACAATCGAGGTTCAACTTGAGCAACGTAGCGCAACTTTATTGAAATTAGCTGACCAAGTTCGTTCCTATCGTGAATATGAAAAATCAATTTTAAGCGATATTACAAGATTGCGAAGTTTAAAATCAAACATAGAAAATGCTCAAGAAATTGAAAATTTAAACAACTCATTATTTGGTAGACTAATTGCAGTAAGTGAAAATTACCCAGAATTGCAAGCATCAAAAATTTATCAAGAATTAATTGAGCAAACCTCCTATTTAGAAAGAGAATTAGCGGCTGCAAGACGACTTTATAATAGTAATGTTAATTCTTTTAACACCGAAATTTTTGTCTTTCCTTCTTCAATTGTTGCATCTTCGATGAATTTAACAACCTACCCAATGTTTAGCACAAGTAACCAAAATCGTCAAGATGTATCATTTAAAGATTTTTAATTTCTTATTAAAAATCAACCACTGCAAAAAAACTCCTATAAACAGACATAATTTCTCAATAGATTTACAATTCAAACAATAAAAATTTAAAAAATACACTTTTAGACAAATAATATCCTTTTAAATCTAAGAAATATTTGCTTAAATTAATTCTTCAGATTTTTTGAGATTATTTGTCTTATTTTTTTATTATTAATATAAGTTAGATTAGTCCACTAATTTTGAGTTAGACAAACTGATAATAAACCGCATTTGAAAAGTCTAAAAAAACTTTGACTTTATAAGCAAAAAATAAAAAAACCTTGTAGTTTATAGCACTTTTTAGCTATTTTTATTGAAAAATAATTAAAAAGTGAAAAAAAAGAGTATTTTTATATAATTCCTTTTAAAATTGACCAAGGAGTAAAAATGAAAATAATAAGTGATTATTTTAAATTTGAAGACTATAAAAACAAGGCAAAAGAGGAATTTCACCCCAAATTAGACGAAATTATCAAGAAAAAACATTCAAAGACTGTTGAAAAGCTTGCTGGATTACAAAGTGTGGCAAAAACACTTAATATTGTCTTGTCAATTTCATCCGTTTTAACTACGATTGCTATTATTGTTCATCTCATTTACCATAAAAATTTTACTGGCGTCATTTTAGTAGCTATTCCCGGAATAATTGCAATTGCTTCTACTTCTTACTTACGAGTCAAAAAAAAGCAAATTAGGTCAATCACCGATGAAATTTCAAAAGACCTCGTAGATAGTTTTAAGCCAGAAGTTGCTTACAAAGCTGCCTTTTCAATTTTAGATAAAGGAATGGATTATTTAGGTTTTAATGACCAAATTAACAACAACATTCTAATTTCAAGAAATGAAATTAGCAATCTTACTCCTGTTCAAATCATTGGCTCATCAAAGGCTTGAATTAGTGAAATTAGACCTCTGAAAGAATTATTAATTGATGAAAAATTCCATGTTAGTTTTACAAATGTCCACTGACAATGAGAAGAAAAAAGAAACAAAGAAACTGTGACAAAGGAAAGTTTTACTGGAATTTTAAAAATTGATACTTCAATTTTAGGTGAAAAGGCATTTGATTTTAAACTTCTAAAACCAAGGGGTTGATTTTCTCAAAAAGACAAAATCAAACTTGAAAACGAAGAATTTAACCAGATTTTTAATCCAGAATCAAATGACAGATTGAAAATCAGAAAAATGTATACACCTCTTGCAATGGAACTTTCATTAAAAAGATATTTTGACCGTGATGGCGTTAAAGTTTTGGATGTTACCATTGAGTCCTCGGGAAATGCGATCTATTTTACTTACAAATGTGACTGAAATTTTATGTATGTTGATTTTCCAACATACATAAAAACCCCTGATGACTTTATTAATCACATTTTCAACGATTTTTTGCTTGACACTTACAGTTTGTATTATCTTTTGTCTCTTATTTACGCTACTTTGTATTTGGAGTAGTTAAAAACATAATATTCTCAAAAAACCTTGTAATTTATAGAATTTTTTCAATTTTTTTAATTGATTTTTTAATTGAAAATATCATTAAAAAATCAATTAAGAAGGTTAAACAGACAAATTTTTTCCCGCTTTTCTAGTCAGGTTTATATTCAACCAAATTTTGAAAAAACACACTTAAAAAGCAAAATTATAAAATATCTAAACACTGGCAAAAATCAATTTATGATAAAACAACAAAAATCATAAAAAAATACAACTACTATTTAAACTCAATGTAAATAGAAAACTCGTTTTTATTTAAATTGAGCCTAAAAAAATATATGAAGTTTTGAAAGAACAATAACTAAAAGCCATAAATTTATAGATTTCTAAACGGTTAAATTTAAGGCATTCCATTATATTAAAAACATAATGGAAAATTCGCATTTTCTGATTTTTTTATGGCAAAAACATAACTAATTCCCCCTTAATTCTAAAATCCAAATTTATTAATTATTCTTAAGTGAGATTCATTATAGCATAATTTAATTTTAAACCAAGTATTTTTTTTTTTTTTTGAAAAGGTTAATTTTAAAATAATAAAAATTAAGATTTTAGACTAAAAAACCCGGATTTACAGGTATTTTTGCATATTTGTATTCATCAAAAAGTGAATTTTTGCCATCAAACTGGGAAACTCAAGAAGAAAACTTTGACTTTATAAGCAAAAAGTAAAAAACCTTGTAATTTACAGCATTTTTTCAATTTTTTTAATTGATTTTTAATTTAAAATATCATTAAAAATCAATTAAAAAGACTAAACAGACAAATTTTTCCCCGCTTTTCTAGTCAGGTTTATATTCAACCAAATTTTGAAAAAACACACTTAAAAAGCACATAAATTACTAAACTTGATTTTATAGTGTTTTTTGCTGTTTTAAATTTAACATACTTTATATTTTTAAATTTAATCACTTTCTAAAATGCAATTTTATGGTATAATTGCTATTATTTCAAGTTTAGGAGGCGGTAAGATGATTAATGTTAATGAATTTCGACCTGGAATCACCTTTGAATTTGAAGGTGAAATTTTTGTCGTAATTTCAGCTCAACATTCAAAACAAGGTCGCGGACAAGCGAACGTAAAAGCAAAAGTTAAAAATCTTCGCTCAGGATCTACCACTATCAAAACATTTTCAGGTGGTGAAAGAGTTCAAAAAGCTCGTATTGACAAAATTACAATGGTTTTTCTTTATAATGAAGGTCAAAATAGTGTTTTGATGGATGATTCAACTTATGAGCAAATTAGTATTGATAATGAAAAAATAGCCTGAGAACTCAATTTTTTATCTGAAGGTGTTAAGGTAAAATTGCGTAAATTTAATGATGAAATTTTAGATATTGAACTTCCGCCAAAAATTGAATTAAAAGTTGCCTCAACATTTGATGCCGTAAAAGGTAACACAACAACAAATCCGACAAAAAGAGCAACATTAGAAACTGGTTTTGAAATTGATGTTCCTTTATTTATTAAAGAAGACGAAATTATAGTTGTCTCAACTGAAGAAGGAAAATATGTTTCAAGAGGAGGACAATAAAATGATTAAAGACACTAAAATAACTAACGCAGCAGAATTGGAAACAAAAGAAAAAGTTAAGAAATTCAACAAAAAGTTTAAATATCTTGAAGAATTAGGTGTAAATTCCTTAAGAATTCACAGTAACGAAGCAATAAATAAGGCAAATTCTGGTCACCCTGGTGTTGCAATTAGTGCTTCAAAAATGGTTTATGCACTTTTTCGTGATCATATAAATTTTGACATCAGTGATCCAAACTGAATTAATCGCGACCGTTTTGTTTTGTCTGCAGGTCATGCATCTTCGCTTTATTATTCACTTTTATATAGTTTAGGTTTATTAAAAAAAGAAGATCTTGAGAATTTTCGGCAAAAAAATTCAAAAACACCTGGACATCCAGAATACGGTCACACTGTTGGAATTGAGGCAACAACTGGTCCGCTTGGTCAAGGAATTGCAATGGCCGTTGGAATTGCCCTTGCTCAGTCGCATTTAAATGCAAAATTCAAAGAAATTAACCACTACACATATGTAATTTGCGGCGATGGCGATCTTCAGGAGGGAATTTCCTATGAGTCACTTTCACTAGCTGGACACTTAAAACTTAAAAATTTCATTGTTTTGTATGACTCAAATGATATTCAACTTGACTCGCCAGTAAGCGTTGTTTTTAGCGAAAATATGAAACAACGAATTGAATCTCAAGGTTTATTTTACCAATTGGTGCCAAAAGATGATGTAAAATTGATTTCCAGGGCAATTTCCAAAGCAAAAGCTTCCCGAAGACCAAGTTTTATTGAAATCAAAACTGTTATTGGTCAAGGTTCAACTAAACAAAACACTACCGAAGTTCACGGTGCCCCGCTAGGAAATGACATTGTTAATTTAAAGAAAAATCTTAAATGAAAACACGAAGAAAATTTTTATCTTGACCCAGAAATTAGTGCTCATTGGCAAAAAACACTTGTAAAAAGAACTCAAGCTAAAAAAGAAGCCTTTAAAATTTCTCCAGAACTTGAAGAATTTTTACAAAAAGGTCAAAATATTAATTTGGAAATTGATTTAGACCTTCCTAAAAACCAGGCAACCCGTGCAACATCAGCATTAGTTCTTGATTATATTTCCAAAAATGTTCCTTATTGAATCGGTGGATCAGCTGATTTATCAGTTTCAACAAAAGCAAAAGGTTCAGATGGTTATTTTAGTGACCAAAATTATCAAGGTCGAAACTTAATGTTTGGAGTTCGTGAATTTGCAATGAGTGCAATTGCAAACGGAATTGCCCTTCATTCAGTTTTACGTCCTTTTGTTTCAACATTTTTTGTGTTTGCTGACTATTTAAAACCTGCCTTAAGACTCTCATCATTAATGAAATTGCCAGTAACTTACATTTTTACTCACGACTCGTTAATGGTTGGCGAAGATGGACCGACCCACCAGCCAATTGAACAACTTGCAATGCTTAGATCAGTTCCTAATTTTGCTGTCTATCGTCCTGGTGATGAAAATGAACTAAAAGGAGCTTACGAACTTGCTCTTGAAAGCAAAGATAAACCTTGTGCAATAATTTTAACTCGCCAAAATATCAAATCATTTACTGAATCAAAAGATAATTTCAAATTTGGAGCCTACTTAGCTCAAAAAAGCAAATCCAAATGAGCAATTATTGCCACCGGTAGTGAGTTAGGGCTGGCAAAAGAAGTCGCTCAAGAATTAGACCTCAATTTAATATCATTATCAAATTGACAAAACACACCAATTTGAGATCCAAATTTTGCAATTTCACTCGAGTTAGCTTCTACTTTTGGTTGAAAAGCACATGCAAAATACAATTTTGGTCATGATACCTTTGGAATGTCAGCGCCAGCAGAACACATTCTTGATGAGATTGGATTTCGAAGTAAAGATCTTGTTGAAAAAATTAAAAAAATTATTGCCTAATTTTTTTAATTAGTATATTAATTTACCAGCAATCTCGTTTTTATTTTGTTTGAATTTTGAAAAATTCTAATAAAAAATTAGTTTTTTAGACTTGAAAAATAATTTTAAATAACAATTTAATAAGAAAAACAAACCTGATGGTAAAAAAAATTGCATTATCTACAATAGATTTTTTCCAAACAATTATTTCCTTAGGTTAATTAATAAAATGAACTTTTGGTCAAGAACTGAAAAATTTCTAAATCTTAAAATACCAAAAAAATTTTCAATAATCCCGATTTTATCAAATCTTGTGTATTTTTGACTTTTTTATTATTTAGTTTATCGGTTGAACCCCAACAAGAAAAGAAGGCATTATTTTTTTCTTGTTTTACTTTACTTAATAAGCTACCCGTTTCCTTTTTTTGTGCTTGTTTCGGTACTGAGTTTAAGTCATAATGGTGATTTTTTAAGATTTTTTTATTTGAAAATTTTTAACAAGTATTTTTTAATGCATTTGTTTGAAATAATTACTTACTTAATTTTTTATTTCCCTTATTCATATGTTTGTAGTTTTTTACAAAAAATGTTCAGTTTTTATTTAACAAAAAAAGTGAAACAAAAATTAGGCGGGCTAAATCCAGAAAATAAATTCGACTTTTTAGCTAACTTTGATTATGATAAATATTATAAATTTGCATGTAAAAGAGAACTTTATTCACGTTATTTTGAACAGCAAAATTGATATAAGCCTGATCAAAATGTTGAAAATATTATTAAGTCAATAAAGAATAGCAACTGATACACCGAAGGCTATGTAGCCAGATATTATTCTCATATAATCTTGCAAATTTTTTTGTTTAATTCTGAAAATTCAGAATTAAAAATAAATCAAAAAAAGTGAAAATATTTTTTAATAATCTATTTTATTTTTACAACACTACATTTTATATTTTCATGATACTCTATATGACTGTTTTTTGGATATGGTCTTTGAAGCAAGTCAAATACTGAGGATCTTTATAAAGAACTTTTTGAAAGTGGAGTCGTTTTTGTTATAGCATTAATGTTTGCTGGGATGGGGTTTACTTTTATTCCTAGACTTCTTTATCATCCAAAGACGTGAGTAACATATTGACTATTTGAAAGTTAAAAATTACTTTAATTGAGTTTTAAGCGACTTAAAAAAGGCAAATTATAAGTAAGTCAATATAGTTTTTAGACTTTTTATATAAATTACGCTACTTTATTCAAGGAAATTTAAAATGCATTTTTGATCAACAGTTGAAAAATTTCTAAATCTTAAAATACCAAAAGAATTTTCAAAAATGCCGTTTTTGACTAATGCTTTGTATTTTAGACTTTTTTCTTTTTTAGTTTTTAAATTTAATCCTAATAAGCAAAAAAAGCATTATTTTTTACTTGCATTACTTTACTTAATAAGTTTTTCGCTACCTTTTTTTGTAGTTGTTTTAACATTAATTTTAAGTCCTAATATTGATTTTTTAAGGGCACCATATCTTAAAATTTTTAATAATTATTTGATTACACTGGCTTTTGAAATAAGCACTTATTTAATTTTTTATATTCCATACACGTATTTTTGTGGGTTTTTGCAAAAAGTATTCCATTTTTATTTAGCAAAAAAAGTAAAACAAAAATTAGGTAGGCTAAACCCGCAAAATAAATTTGATTTTTTAACTGACCTTGATTATAATAAATATTATGAATTTGCTTTAGGGCGTGTAACTTACTTTAGATCTGGGGTAAGTAAAACTGATAAAAAAGATCCTAACAAAATAATACAAAATATTCTCGCAACATTTGAAAGTAGAGTTGACATATTTATTCCTGGTAGAATTTTTTCTAGATATTATGCCCAAATAGTTTTGCAAGTTTTTTTATTTAATAGTCAACACCAAACATTAAAAATTGATGAAAAATACTGAAAAGTTTTTCTTTTTATCCATTTTATATACTTTGTTATTGATTATGGTTTACTTTTATTCATATTTTGATTAGGCGTTGAATTTTTTAGAGCCACTATAATAGTTGATCTTGAATTTAAAAGATTTTTATTGTTTGCTTCATTCCCCCATATTGTTCAACTTGCTTTTTTTATAATTGTATATTCTATAAAACCTTTGGGCTATGATGCCATTTTTAAAAGTATGAACTAATGATTCTAAAAATAAGGCGATAAATTAGCCTTTTTTTGTTTTTAGTTTAGATTTATTTTATCTTTATAAATAATTCTTGGACAATTCAAAAAAGTAAAAAATTAAGCTAGAAATGCTAAAAAAGTTAAAAAAATAACCGTAAATAATGTATAATAAATAAAATAATCGAATTATCTCTATAATTTATTTGATTTATCGAAAAAATTGCAACTCTAATTAAAAAAATAATCTAAATGATGTAATAGATGATCACAATTAATGGTCTTGAAACATTTCATTTTTTTAATATTAAAAAATAAAAAAACATATTTATAATCAAGGAACTTATGGAAAATACTAAAGACATTTTAACACACACACACACACACAGAGAGAGAGAGAGAGAGAGAGAGAGAGAGAGAGCAAGGTGAACTTGCTCTTCAATTAGAATTTTATAACACATATCTTCCAAGAGTTGATAAAAATCTTTCAATTGATCAAATCCAAAATTATTATACAGACGGAATTATTAATGGAAATATTTTAGAATTTAAGGTAAAAATTAATAGTTTAAATGCCGTTTTGTTTCAGACAATAAAATATTTATCAAGAATGAGAATTAAAGGAATCCCAGTTCCTAAGAATATTCTTTTAATTTCATTTAGTAAATTTAGTAAAAGGCAAGCATATATTTATAATTCCAGTGACTTTTTAGAACACATTGAAAAAGTTTATATTGGTGCTGCGAGTACTAATAATAATGAATTCCATACAGATAAAAAACCAAAAGAATTAGATCTAAATTCAGGCGCTGATCAAGAAAAATTAATAGCTCTGCTCAAAGAAAAACACTACACCAAAATAAATATCGATGAAAACTGTATTGTCGGCTGAGCTAATAAATTTTTTAGCGAAAATCCTGGAAAAACTAAACAAGATTTTATCGGCGATAATACAGGAAAAACTAGAACTCTAGGCGAAATTCGTGATCCTAATATTTTTGCTAAATATATAAATCCTTATAAAAAAGATTCCAATGTTCGCTTTGAGTATTTAATGGATCAGTTAAATACAAAAATCCAGCAAAAAAATTTAGGAGCCTTTTATACGCCAAAACCTTATGTAATTAAAGCTTATGAATTACTTCGAGCAGCAATTTCAGAAGTTCCTGAAGGGAACGACTATATAATTTTAGACCGCTGTGCTGGTACAGGAAATTTAGAAAAATGGCTAACAAAGGAAGAATTAAGGCATGTTGTTGTCTCGACTTACGAGTACTATGAGTATAAAGTTTTGGTTGAGCTATTAGGAGACAAAGTAAGACATATTATCCCGCCAATTGAATATGATAACACTTTTCAGCAAGGTTTTGTAAACGGAGCTAATGCACTCAGCAAAGAATATATTAAAAATGAAATACTAATTCAATATATTAATAATCCTAAATGTTCAATAATTGTTTTTGAAAATCCGCCTTATGTTGAGCCAACCTCAATGGAACAGCAAAAACTTAAAACAGCAAAAGAATCGCGCGAAAGTTGACAAAACTATTATGTGGTTCAACAAATAAAAAAAGATAATGACCTCAAAGCTAGTCAATTGAATGAATTAGCTAATTATTTTATTTTATCCGCGTTTAAATATTATATTCGCCAAAAAGGCGATGCTCTGATCGTTTTTAGTCCGGTAAAATATTTTAAATGACAACATATTGTCAATCGCAAAATTGGTGGCGGTTTTGGATTTAACAGAAAACATTTTCACGCAGGCCAAGATTTTGTCTCTTGTATTTGGTGAAAATTTGAAAAAAAAGAATTTAATCAAATCGAAGTTGAAGTATTTGACATTGATACAATAACTGACGAGCTTATTTTTATCAACAAAGTAAAAATAAAAAAAGTTCATGCCTTACTTAGCCAAAGTATTTATAAATACAAAAAAGCAGATCCCCAAAGAGTAGATTCAGATTTGGCCCTTGCATGTGATTATAACGGACTTTTTACAAAAAAATCAGGAAAAAGTTTAAGAGGATTACCAAGAAATTTAGATGATCCAAATTTTATCGGGTATATTCAAACAAAAAGTTTTTCACTTCATTTTGGATCAAGCGCTTTAATACGAGCTAAAAGTTACGATGAAAATGGGTTTTGAATTAACAAAAATAATTTTCTTGTTGGTTTAATTGCTTTTAGCAGTGCTATTTATAAAACAATTGATAACGATTGAGCAAAAAATTATTTAGCAAAAACCGGCGATGGGTTTGATCGTTTTTTATTAGATCTAAAAACCCAAACAAGACTAAAACAATTTTTACTTAAAAATTTATTTTTTGTTTCCTTAACAAATTTAAATCATATTCGAAGTCTTGAGGATCCCAAAAATAAAGACAAAATTTATTTAAACGACTTATGCCTTGATAATTTAAATCAAAAGCCAACATTAGCGCTAAATACATTAAAAAATTATAATCGCAGCCCTGAAGAATTAGAAATTGAAAATTTATGATTTAGCATTCTTAAACAGGCAAGCAAAACTAGAAATTACCGCCCTGATTTTAAATATGGTTTGTACCAAATTATTGAAGAACTAAACACAAAAACACTAATAGGCAGCACAAAATCAAATAAATATCTTTACGACTATCCAGAATTAAACGGTAATATTGAGGTTATCAAACAAATGCTTAAAAAATATTATCTTGAAGAAATTGCTCCTATTTTATTTGAATATGAATTTTTAAAATAGTTATTTCTTTAAAAATAAGTATTAATTTTTTAGTACCTCAAAAATTTAAGGAATTTTATTTTGAGGTAAAATTATAAAAAAACCCCGTTTTTACGAAGTTTTTTTATAACACAAATTTGTGACTAGACATACTCAGATCTAAATTGTTCAAAAAGTTCTTTATATTTTTTATCACTTTCTGGTTTGTCAAATAAAACAAAACCTTTAAAGGTGATTCCAGTTTCAGATCTTGAAAATTGTTTGTCAATAGCTTTTTGATTTTCGGATTTAGTGGTTCCGAAAGTAAAACCTTTGCCAAAATTCAATTTTGCACCAGTTGGTATTTCGCGACTTCAGGTGAAAATCGGTTCTTTAGCATCATCAGATTCGCTAGAATAAAGCTTCATATTCATAACTGATTTGTTATCTTTTTTTTCAATATCCACACCTAAAATAATAGTAGATGTAGAATTATTAAGAAAATCATGAAGTAATGAGTGAGGATTTTTTGGCTCAATTTCCAAACTAGGCTGAAGTCCTCCATCCATTACAATTAATTCAGATTTAAATTTACCGTTATATGTTGTTTGAAATCCTTGTTTTTCGTCATCAAAATTTATACCATGGCTTGGCTTGGGTTTAGGTTTAGGAACAAAATCAGCACCAATTTTAAAAACATCCTCGACAAATAGTTCCTTCTCAATAAGTAAGTTAAAATTATTTTCATCTTCGCCTGTTTTTAACAAAAAGTATTGGAGAACGTCTAGCTTTGGTAATTTATTTGGTTTAAAAGCGTAAAAGAAGGAAATACCGTTATCCAATTTTAAATCGGCATTATTATTTGCACTTTCCAAGGAAATTCCACCTTCGGCTAGATAAATACCTTGTTCTTGGTTATCTACATGAACTTTTTCTTTTGATTTATCTGATGGGGCTTCGTTTGCATTAAATTTAAAATTTGGATTATTAACAGCTGAAATTGATTTTAAAACTTGCTGATTCTGACCATTTAAAGATTGGTCTTCTGTTACAACGTTAGTTTTTCAATCTAAAAATAGGTGAGTTTTTACGCTATCAGAAAAAGATCGATAAAGTTTATTATCTTTATTTACATTATCAAGTCCAATTTTTAAATTTTTTTCAATTCCGCTAGGGGTTTTAATCTTAAGATTTATTCCATAGGTCTCATCTTGAAAAGCTGCGGAAATATACAAAGAAGTATCTTCAGGAAAATCAGCTTTTTCAAGATTTTCAAAAAGTTTTCTTAGATAATCACCTAAAGATTGTTGACTTGGAGGAGTAGTTGTATCTAGAGTTGGATCTGGGCTTGGAGAAGGAGTTGCGCTTGGGGATGAAGAATCATTTGTATCAGTTGATGTATCTTGAAATAATACGGGTAAAGCGCTAACATTTGTAGCAACAGCTGAAGGTGTGGTTGAACCTTCAGTGGTCTGATCAGTGCTTGAAGTTATTGGAGTTTGATTAATTTTATTATTTTTTGTTGCAAAAAAATTAAGAACATCGAAAAAAGGGCTTAGCTCACTTGTTATATTTTTTATATTGTAAGCTCGATTTAAAAAAGGTTTGATTCTATCATCAATTGTTGAAGCAAAAACTGTAATTGGCAAATCTTTCTTGATTTTAAAACTTAAATTGTCAATATTTTCTGATCCTTGTTGATCAAAACTCTCAATTGCATTTTTAAAATATGCACCATAAATTTCTTCAGCTGCATCAAATTCTAGTTCAAAATTAAAGGTATAATTGTTATTTTCATCAAGTTTTAAACCTAAAGGAAGTGATATTTCATCACTAAAATTACCTTCAAGATTTAGTCCAATATTGACAATATTAGAATTTTTAGGGTTATTTTTGTTTTCTTTTACTAAAAAAGCGACACTTTTTGGAGTAAAATTAGGAATTAAATTTTTAATTTCTTCTAGAAATGTTTCATTTTCACTTGTATTTGAACTTGAATTTGCAGTAAATCAAGAATTAAACTGCTCAAGATTTAAATTTTGAGGGTTTTGAGCAAAATATTCCGATAAATTAAGGTTGTTTTGTGCTAAATATTTAGAAATAGCTGTGTTAAATTTATAATTTTTTTTAAAAATTTCTAAAAATTCAGAAGATTTTTTTTGGTCGGTCTTCTTAGGTATATCAACAAAGTTAAGTGTTAATTTGCTACTTTTTTGTGTTTTTTTATCAAATAAACTTAATGATAAATCGATTTTATTATTAACATCATCAATATTTGTAAAAATTAATTTTTCTTGTTGCAAATCAGGTTTTATTTCAAAATTGGAAGGAAAAACAAAAATTGGTTCAGAATTTATGTTAAAAGAAATTCCGCCAAATTTAGAAAATGTCGCAAATAATGCTGAACTTGAATTTTTTGTTTGTTTAAAATTTTTACTAAATTCATTATAAAACAAAATCGCAATTTCAGTTGCGGTTTTTCCTTCTAAAAAATCTTGATTTAGAAGACTAATTGATGCGCTCAAATTTTCAGCTGAAAAATTAAAGGTTTTATCATGATCTGAAAAATCTAAGTCAAAACTTGCAGTATAATTTATACTTTTGCTAGAATTTGAAACAGTAACAGCAAGATTTTTTATTTTATTTGACTCGATTTTTATTTCAGATTGACTCCTAGGAATAACCAATCTGAAATTTAGGTCTGGATATTTTTGACTAATTTGACTAAAATCAATCGCGTTATTTAGGTCAAAATTGTATGCATTATCAAAATGCAAATTCAGTGCATCAAAAGCGCTTAATTTTTTAGCAAATTTTGACTTAAGTTTTAAATTAGCAACTAGATTGTCAAATTCAGACGAGTTAAATTCTGAATTAACATTTAGATTTTTAGCATTAGCTAGTTTCTCGTCAAATTCCGATAATTTTGAATTATAATTTTTTGACTTTAAGGAGATTAAATAAGGAACGCTTGCAGAAATACTAACAACCGTGCTAATTCCAATAATTGCAAAAATTATATGATTTATTCTAATCTTTTTCATAATAATTTCCTTTATAAATTTATTATTTTTCTAATAGAGAGCTTGTATGCTCAATGATAATAACGCGGATAGGTTGACTTGAGAAATTTTGAGGATTATTTTTATCATAAATATATAAAAATAAATTATATTGAACTTGGTTTCCCAGCTTAGAATCAATTTTCTCAATTACGCCGCTAATGTCACTGTCGGTAGTTTGGGATGTTGTATCTGTTGCATCTGTTTGACTCTGTTTTGCTTGTTTTATTGCATAAAAGCCTAAATCTTTATGTTCTGAGGCAAAATAACTGCTAAAAGGTAGTTTTTTTACTTCATTATCAACAGATACTGGCTGGTTTTCCTTTATTGAGGTAGCAACTTTGATTTGAGATTCAAAATCCTTAAAATCTTGATTGGATAAGAAAACTATTTGTGAAATTGATGGAAAAGTTGAGGCAATTTCATCTAATTTATCAACTTCATCACTTAAAAGTTTATTTTCAGGATTGATTTTTAGATCAATTTCTGATTTTTTGGTTTGATAAATAACGCTAACTAGATCGCCGTTTTTATCAACTGGACCAATATTATATCAATATTTAATTTTTAAATTTTGGTCATTTGACTTTTCTAAACCATCGACATTTGTTAAATTAGGTTCCAGGCTAAATTGAATTTTGTAATCAAAATCATTACCAAAATTACCAGTAAAAAGTTTTTGGTTCTTTTGTTTTGAATAAGCTAATGAATAAAAAGTTACAAGAAAATCGGTGAGATTTTCAATATTATTTTTATTATTTGGCTGTGAAAAATTAGGTTTACTGATTTGTTTTGATTGTAATTCGATCTGTTTTATAAAATATTCAAGACTAATGGATGAATTTGTTTTCATCAAATTAAGAGTATTTTTAAACTCATTACTAATGTAAAAACCATTTTCAAGAGGTTTATTAGAATCTAAAAAACCATAGTTAAATGAAAAAAGTCAAACTGTTGGCTCAGAATTATCACCAATTTGACCACGCGGTTTTGCTGTAGGTTTAATTTTAATTTCACTTAATTTTTTAAATAATTCATTAATATTAAAATTTTCTGGCCAGTTTGTTGCAGAATCTATTAATTTAAAATGTTTAAGAAAATCAAACCAATATTTTGCGACAAAACTAATGTCTTGTTTTGATAAAGATGACAAAAATTGTGAAATTTTCTCGTCAGTATTAAAATAATTAGAAAAAATTGATGTTATACCTTTAGAAGCTGCATCATCAACATTTGAGTTTTTAATTAAATCTTCAACAGTTGGTAAATTATAGCTATCAACCATTGATTTTAGTTGGGTTTCGTCAAATTTAAAACCATAATAACGAGAATTTTCAAGAACTTTCTTTAATTTATCGAAATTATTTGCCCCAATTAGCGCCAATATTTCATCTTTTGGAATTCCTTTTTGACTATTTTTTGGAACAGATTCTTGGGCCTGTGGTTGAATAACCAAATTATTCTTGTTAATTGAAGCTGCAAAATCAGGATCATTTTGAACTAATATCTCAAAATTTTTAATACTTTGAGAAAATCTTTTTGTAGCGATAATTTTATCGTTTCTTTTATCTTTTATAACAATATCGCCATTAATTTGTGCAACAACATTGTTATCTTTAAAATCTAAATTGACTTGTTCAGAATCTAGTTTTATTTGAAGATCTAAAAATTTTGAAATTTGGTTAAAATTTAAATTTGCTAGTTTATTTTGGAATCTAATTTTTGATATTAGTGGTGTTTTGACAATTTTTTCAATAAGTGAATTAAGAAAATCTGCGCGCTTTTCCTTGGTTGCAAAAATTTCATTATTATAGTAATTTAGAAAATGTCATCCTGTAATTGAAGTCAAATTATTTTGACTAAAATTATTTATTGCATAATAATCATTATCAGAAAATTCACTTAAGACAATATCATCACTAATTGAATTATCAAGAAAAGAATTGTCTAAATTGAGTTGAGTAGTGAGGAAAAATTTGGAATCCTTGTTAAAATCAGCGCTAATTTCCTTTGAAAAATCAGAAGAAAACTGGGCAACAAAGGTCAGTTTATAAACGCCTGGGGTGGCTGTTTTTACTAAATATTGATCAGCAATAATTTGATCTTTTACCAAATTTATATTATAGCGAGGCTTTTTAATACCACTTTCAGATTCAAAATAAAAGCTTTTATTTCTAAAAATTTGCGAAATTGTTTCATCAAGGTTAAAATATTTGTTAATAATTTGTCTAGCCTGATTGTCATCTTTTGCGCTATTAACTTCTTTTTGAAAATCTTCAACTGAAATTAACTTTGTCAATTCTTTTTTAAATGAAAAATTAAACTCACTATTTGTGTAAGGTCTTAATTTCTTGAGTTGGTCTTCTGAGAAAGTTGAAAAATTAGAAAGTGAATAATCTGGAACATAATTATAAGCAACTTTTTGTTTAAATAAGTCAGAATTAGCTGTTTTATCATCGTCTAATTTTTGTAAAACTCGCCAATAAACCTCGAATGATTGGTCATTATCATCAGGTTTAATATCAAAAATTTCCAGTTTGAAGGGTTTTCAATTATAATCGTTTGAAAAATCAATGGGAATGCTGGCATTATTAATTTGATAAAAATCAAAAAAATCTGTTAAATCAATGTTAGATTTTTTGGTGTTATCATCATTTAAAAGTTTCTTTTTTAGATCTAAATAGTCTGAATTAGCATTTAAATATTTATCCTTTATACTAATGAAAGAAATTGATTTTGCTTGGTTTTGCACATCAATTCGGGGGTTTTTTAATTCTAAATTTGCAAAAACAACTAGCGGAGCACCAATAATTACCCCTCCAGCAATAGTGCTTAGCCCTAAAAGAAAAATATTTTTTTTAGTTAGTAGTTTTTTAGTGATTGTACTTTTCGACACACTTTCCTCCTAAGTATTGTATAAAAAATTTTAACAAAAAAAAAAAAAAGGAAATACATTCATAAAATAAGTTAATAAATAAGCATTTTAGTGGTAAAACTTTTTCTAAATTTTTAAAATAATCGTTTTATTATAGGTAAGAATTTGCGAGCCGATAGCTTCAAAAGTGCAAAAAAATTCCTACAACAATAAGAATTTTTTTTGATAAATTAAAAACAATACCACCACAAAGATAAATTTCTAACCATTTGATTTTTGCAAAACACAGGCGGTAAAAGTCTTGATTAATTAGGAATCTCAATTTTTATGAGATAATCTAAAATAAGTTTTAAGGAGCAAATTCATCTAGGATTGGCTAAAGGATGAATTATTTATTGTACTAAAATTAACTATAAATTAAATAAAACTTATCTTGTTGTAGTTGGATTTTCAAATTTATCAGGATAAGTTCCATCATGAATTTGTTGAAAAATTTGGTCTCTTAATTTAGGCTGACCGGTATCATGAGAAAATCGATTATTTTCAGAATTATAATAAATCATTGTTAACATATCATTTAATTTTAAATCTGAAGATTTGTAATAGGTGTTTCAAACCCAACCTGGAATTTTTACAGGATTACCTATTACTTTATCAATAAAGTTTTTATAATCAGCATCGGTATTTTTAGTTTTATTTGATTGTTCGCCATTTTGTAACGATGTACGAATTATTTCGGATGCAGTATAAGAAGACAAAGCACCACCGTAAAATGCCCAAGTTTTAACTGCAAGCTTAGAAATTCTTGACTCATATGTATAAAAAAGAAGGATTAACACTAATCTATAAAGAAATCTTCCCTTCGCGGTGTCTTTAAAGTTATCAATTGAAATTTTTGCCTTTGTTTTTTCAGAATACCATATTTTGTGAAATAACTTTGAAATTGCGTCTAATTGAGAATCTTTTCCACCGGCGCCGGATCCATTATTTCCACCGGATCCACTATTTCCGCCGGACCCAAAAACTTCCTTTAATGAAATTCCGGTGTATTGTATGTTATTTAATTCATTTAGAATCGGAGAGTTGTTATCTTTATTTGCAGAATCTCATTTTGGTGAGGTGAGAAAAAGTGTATCAAAAAATTCGGCAAACAACTGTGTCGATATTTTTTGTCCTTTTGGTGTGTTTATTGATAAATTTGTCTCATTTATCAAGTTTTGGGTTTCTGTTTGTGAAGTTGGTTGAACAGAATCATCAATTTTTGGTTCAATTTTGATTACTAAATCAAGATTGAGAACTTTTGAAAGGTCTAATTTATTAAATAAGGTTTCAAAAAAACTTTTTGCTTGTTGGGTAGTATCTGAATTTTTAATTGAATCAACTATTTGATCCAAAATACCAGAAATAAGGGGATTTTCAAGACCAAGGCCAATAAATTCTCTTAAAAATTTTTTTAGTATTTCTCTTGGTTTTTCAATTTTAAAACTAGAATAATCCTTATTGTCATCTAAATTTAGCTTTAAATATGAGGCAATCACATCAATCACTAAATCAGAAAATTTATCATTTTTTACTAAAAAATGCACCACATATCATAAATATGATTTTAAAAATTCACTATTATTTTGTAGATCAGATTGTTGCTGACTTTGGTTGGTTTGAGTTGCTGATTCATCCTTTAAGAAACTAGCCAAAAGGGAAGAGAAGGTTTTTACATCTTTAAAAGCCATTAAATTTTTATTTATATAGCTAAAAACTCTAAAAATTAAAACTTTGTTTGCAGAATCTGGTAAAAATTGCAATAACAAATCTTTGAGTAATGGCTCAATTTGCTGTTTTTTTTCTTGTGACAAATTGCTAAACAGTGAAAAACTACTTACATCACCAATAGCTAAGGAATTAATTTTTTCTTTAAAAAACTTAGATTGGAAAATTCTAGTTATAACTTTTCAAAGATTATCTTTTTCAGGTTGTTCAATTTTATTATAAACTGATGCAACTTGTTTAATAAGTTCAACAATAAATTCTTCATTTGCAATTTCAGATTCTAAAAGCAAATTAAAATTTGAAAGTGAAAAATCTCCGCTAGTTAATCTGCTTAAAACTGAAATAAACTTTGTAAGTAATGCATTTTCTTTTGTATAATTTGCTTCGGCTTGGGGCGAGGTTATTTCGCTAGAAGTTGCTGTTAATGAAGAATTTTGGGATTCTTCAGTATTACTAGTATCATTAAAAAGTTGAGTATTTGCTGGTGCTTCAGAAAAATCCTGGCTTACATTAACAGTGGCGGCTTCAGGTGAAAAAAGTCCTTTTGGATCAATTTCTTCCTTGTAAAAATTATCAAGATTGTTTTGTATTATTTCTTTGACTAATTTAAACAACGGTTGGAATTCAGTTTTTTCAAATTGAGTTTCAAATAGTTTTCCTGCTAGTGTTCCAAAATTATCAATTAAAGTGTCATTTTTCTCATCTAATTTAACAATAAATTCACCAATAATTTTATTAAAATATTGTTTTTCAAATAATGTTTTAATTAATGAAAGGTTATTTAGTGGTTTTTGGATTTCTGCTTTTGCAACTATTTTAAAATAGGAATTAAACAAATCTTTTAGTGCCGGCGATTGTAAAAATCAGTCAAAAATTGGCATAACACTTTCAAGATATTCTTGTGGAATATTTGCTAAACCTGCCCGAATCTGTTCAGAAATAGGGTTACTTCTAACAACTTCGGAAATCAAAGTTGCAATACTATCTTGAGAAATTGTGCTTTGATTTTCGCTATTATCTAAAGTATTTGTTTGCTCTGTTGAATAATAATTATTTGCAATATCGACGCTAAAACTGTCAAATAAAGTCTCAAGAACTGGTTTTTTAGGGGTTGAATTACCTGAAATTGCATCAAATATGATTGAAATTAAAGCTTTTATTATTAATGGTGAATGAGTTTTTGATTGATCACTAAAATCAAAAGTTGATTCTTTTAATTTTGAAAAAATATCACGCACTAAATCCAAAATTGTCTTAACTGAATTTTCTGACAAATTTAATTTATATTCTTGCAAAATTACTTTTAAAAATTCAGAAATTGAATTTCAAGTTGAAGAATCTCCTAAAAAAAGGGTAAAAACTTGCTCAATTAATTGAGTATTTTGTTTGAGAAAATTTTCAACTAGTGAATTAAAATTTGGATGTAATTCAAATGCCTTTTTGTCAAAAAAATACTCAATAAGTTTTGAAAGTAATTGTTCAACTTGTTTTGATTCGAAAAAGTTAGTTAAAACATTTAAAAGTGAATTTTGAATTTTAGGGTTGCTAAAAAAACTATTTTGGTTTAATTTTTCAAGAAGTTGTTTGTGTAAAAATGACTGTCCAAAAAGGTTTTTGAAAAATAAAACTAAATTCTCATCTGAGATTTTAGTTTTGAAATCAAGACTTGCAAGATTTTTTAAGAGTGTATAAATTGTATCTTGAGTAAAAAAATTATTTAAAAAGTATGAAGAAAAATTTTGAAAAGATAATGCTTCATCAAGTGAAGCGATTTTACGAGAATATTGTTCAATTTCTAGTGGATTTTGTTTTTTCTCGGCCTCATTAAGACGAAATTTTACTGAATTATATTCGTCAGAATTTTCTTTATAAAAAGCTTCAAAATTTTCTAAGGCTACCTTTACAAAACCAAAAATTAAATTATCAGTCGAAGCTGATCTATCTTGTTTTCAAAGTTGATATTTAACTTGAAAATCTTGAAAAATTAGTTCTATTATTGATGTAAAAGTTGCAATTGATTTTTCATTTAATCCTTGTGAGCCTAATGAATTTGAAATTAAACTAGTAAGGTTGGTTAAAAATTGACCATTTTCTACATTTCTAGCAATAAATTCGTAAATATTTTCCTCAAGTTTTGGCAAATTATTAGCTAAAAACTGAAAGCCAAAACGATTTAAGTTGTCAATTTGTCGATATGTGCTTTTATTTATTAAAAAATCGTTAATCGCTTGATTTACAATGTCAGCAAGTGGTTTAAATGAATTTGAAGACAAAAAATCTTTGAGTGAGTCAAAAAAGAATGAAAAACTAGCAAAATTAGGGTTTGAATCATCGATAAAATTACTTAGGTCAAATTTTGTTAAAATTGGGTAGAATTTATTAAGTAATTTTTTTAGTGAATCAATTTGGTTTTGACTTAAGTCAAAACTTAGAAGTTCGTGAAATAAATCAAGTAAATTTTTTGAATCTTTAAAAAAAGTTGAGTAATTTGTATAAATTTGCTCTGAAAAAATTGAAGTAATATTTTCAGCGATATCAGTAGTTTTGATTTGTTTGATCACGCCTAAGAAATTTTTTGCTGCTTGGTCATTTAATTTAGCCCAAACATTAGTGCGAACAACAACATCGGCAATTGAAACTAAAAGATCAACAATTGAAGTCTGATCTGCCTCATTCAAATTAAATTCAAAATTATCGTTAATAATTGTTACTAATAATTGAACAGATTCATGATGTTTTAGTGTTTCAGAGATAAAATTTCGGATAAAAGCAACATTATCATTGTCATTGTCAGGATTTTCTAAATAAGTACGGATTATTTCCTGAAAATTCTGTGAATTTTTATAGTCTTTTGACCGAAGATGATAATCAGTAATTATTTTAGAAAATAATTTTCTTATCGAATCAAAAGTAAAAACAATTTTTAAATCTTCCTTATTTTTAAGGTCGATTTTAATAATGTTATTTATTAATAAATCTTGGACAATTGTTTGGCCAAAAATGGATGCAAAAATTAAATCTTTAATTTTTTCAGGATTGTTATCTGCAAATTCAGAAGTTACAACGGTATTTAGAACATCAATTATTTGTTTTTCGTTAAAATCAGCAAAAATATGACTAACAAGGCCAGAAATTGTTGCTTTTTCTCAATTTTTGTTATTAGTTACATCTTGGACATAGGACTGAAAACGGTCAATTATTTGACTAAAAAAGCCACTTGAGAAAATTTTTTGCAAAATTTCGGTAAAAGAAGCACCGGTTTTTTGGTTTTCTTGTCAAAAATTAGTTAAAATTTTTTGCACACTTGAATTATTTTGAACAGCTAATTGGATAAAACGGTTTAAAAACGCGCCAAAATTATTATTTAGTATCACGTTTACAAAATTTTGTATCGGCGAGTTTTCAGCTTTTTTAATATTTTGAATAGTTAATTTTTCAATTTCAGAATTTTCTGAAATAAATTTTTCAGGTGAATTGTCGACCGTTAAAGCCTTAAAAATCTCTGAATTTTGACCTAAATTTAGAATTCGACGGTAAGAATTAATGTCTTTTTGGACATATTTTTCGTCTCATTGTAATTTAGTATTTGCCTTGTTTTTGAATTCTAGGTCTTGTTCAAAGGCTAATTTAAACAGCAAATCTTGGGCCATTTTTTTATAGCCCTTAGTTGATGGGTGAATGTCTAAGTCGTTTGTAGCAAATTCGGAGTGTTTATCTTGCCAAATTGATTCATTGTATAAATCAACATAATTTACTTTTTGGCTTTTTGCGGCTTTTTGGATTGTTGAATTCAAGCCTTGTATTATTAAATCAGCATAATTTTCTGGAACGCCAATTTCGTTTGTGAGCATTTTTTCAAAAAATTTAATAATTTTTGAAGACAAAGAATTATATCCAACTAAAACTATTTGTAAATCAGGGTTGATTTTTCGCAAACTTTGAATTAATAGTTGTAAATTTCTGTAAATTTTTTGATTTGCAATTTCAATGTTTTGGTCAAATTCAAAATTTACCTCAGCTTTTGTTGCAAGTTTTTGCATTGGCTTGGCGATTGTGCGAAAATCAATAGCTTCGATTAAATCATTTGCACCTAATGAAAGGGTTAGCAAATTAGAATTTTGAATTTTTTTATGTAGTTTTGGGTAGCTATTTGAATTAAAATCACCAAAAACTTCACGAATTTGCTCGCCATATGGTGAGTCTAATTTTTTGTCTAAATGATAATTAAAATGAAAATGTGTCTTATCAGAATGTTTATAAAATTCATTTTCGGGATTAAGTAAATAAAGTCAATCAGTGACTGTTGTTCAAGAAAGAGCCAAATTATCAAAGGATTTAAGCGCATTTGGTTTTATTTTTTGAATAAAACTAGCAAAAAAGGCTGGATATGAGAGTCCATTAATTTTGTTATTTCCGTCAATTTTTCCACGGAGATCAAGTGAATAATCCCAATTAAAACCGGCAGAAATTGAATCACCTATTGATAAATAGTTAATTTGATCTAAAAGTTTTTCAGTTTGTTGGTCTGAATGGGTTACTGGTATATTAAAGTGCTCGGTTTTATCGCGATTTTTTATACCAATCAAAGTAATTCCAGAGATGGCCAAAGATAAAGTACCAAAACTTAAAAAGATTTTGAATGCTTTTGAAAAATCAGGTTTGGAGATATTTTTTTTCAATATTTTACCCCACTTCTTTTTGTTATTCCAGATTTTTTTAATACAAATCGATATTAGATTGGTCCAATTAGATTAGGAGCAAACTAGAAAAATTAAATTAAATTATACACTAAATTAATGTAAAAACGCAGATAATTATCATTTTTCTATATTTTATTTTAAATTCCTCTGTTATTTTTTCATAATATGTTAATTTTTTTCAGAAAGATGCTTAATTGTGTATTTTTTTGTTTGCACGGAGATTTATTTTTCCACAGGCGCTTGTCAAACTTTTTAGCCATTTTATAAGGTTTTTTTGTCAATTTCTTATTAAATTATTATCATATACATGTTAAATTCGTCTAAATTCCATGCAAAATGCAAAAATTGGATTTTTATCCCTTTAAATTCAGCAATTTTGATCTATTTAGTTTTTTAACTGTCAATTTCTATTATTTGATTTTAACACAGCTTTTTGATTGTGTCTGAAATTAATATATTAATTTATCAAATATTTTAATTATTATTTTATATGAAAAAACTCCGCGGTTAACGGAGTTTTTTCATATGGTGGAGGTGCGGGGATTCGAACCCCGATCCAATTAAAATAATTTATTGGAGTCGACAGTTTAAATTTCATTATAAAAAGGTATTTATAAAGGTATAAAAATATAATAATTTATAAAAAAGAATAAGAATATGTTAATAAAAAAGAATAAGAATAATAAGAATTAAGAATAAAGAATAAGTTAAGAATAAGAATTAAGAATTAATAAATCAAAGGAGTTAAATAGTCCTGTATTTTAAAAATGTATTTGAAAACCAAAAACATATATTTACTAACTATTTTAGTACTTACAGGGAAAACTTAATATATTGAATTAAGGAAGATATATTATCGAAATAAAAAACTTATAGGTTTTATTATGAATTAAAGTGTTGCAAAATTTAATTGGGTATTCATTAATGAGTGATTAAATGTTGCATCATCATTAGCTTTAATTGAATCTTTTGCGTTTAGATTTACATTAGTATTATGGTCTACCAAACCACTGCATCCAAAAAATTTTTTTAATTGTCAAAACCAGAGTCACCCCCATTTATGCTATAGCTATTTCAAAGTATTTATAGAAATAGCTATAACACATTATAACATATTTTTTAATTGGTATTAAAAAAAAAAAAAAATTAACTACATGGATTCGAAATTAATATCAATAATCGGTTTTTAAATTATAAATTGGGATTATTTTTATTAATTTTGTCAATTTTTTCAGTTATTTTAGTAATTTTAAATGCATCAATTTTTTGTGTTAAATTATTTAAATAGCCTTCGACAATTTTATTAAGGTTCTCTTGAATTTCGCCAGCATCCTTGATAATTCTTTCTGCTAATGATCTACTTTTTTCTGCTTTAGTGTTAATTTTGTTTATTAATGCTTTTAGTGTTTTTTCTTTTCAGTCATCAAACTTTTGAATGATTTTACTTGCATCTTCAAGACTTTGACTTTGAATCTCTAATTTATTTTCTTTTAGAATTATTGATTTTAAAAGCATTAAAAGCGCTAAATAAAAATGTGGACGGCAAATGAAAATTTTTTCATAATTAGGGGCGACATCAATTGTAAAGTATTTTTCAGGTTCAAGTTCTGTTACTAAAATAGCATAGCTAGCATTTTTCTTTTTACGGTCTTCCTCAATTTTTTTGAAGAAATCTTTGTTTTTTTGTTTTCCAGATTTTTCTTTTGATTCAGATTTTGCTTCTAAAATGATTTTTGTTTCAACATTTCGACTTTGATCATTAATTGTAAAAATAAAGTCGGATTTTGTTGCTTTTTCCCCTGGTTCACCCTTAATATTTACGGTATCTTTTTTTAGTTCAACAACAACTGAATCATTGTCATCTTTACCAAAAGGAAAAACATCTCTATACCTTTCTAAAATTCAGTTTTCTAGATTTTCTCCTATTTGTTTTGAACTAATATTTTTATATTTATATTTATTTAATTCCTCTTCTAGGTCATTTATTTTGGTATCTTTTTCGTTAAGGGAATGTTCAAATCCTGCTTTTACATCAACGGTTGTTTTTTCACGCACTTCAGCTATTTGTTCCAGCCATTTTTTCTCGGTATCTTGCTTAAATTGCTCGTATTCTTTAGATTGAACAGATAAAAATTTCGCTTCCTTTTCTTTAATAGCGCTATTAATTGTGCTATCTTGGTATTTTTCCATACCATTAATTTTTTCTTGCAGTTCTTTAATTGTTCCTTGCATTTCAGCGATTGTAATATCTTTTTGACCAATTTCTTCCGAATGTTTTAAACTTAAGTCTGCTTTTACCTTATCATTTTGGCCTTTTAATTTTCCAATTTCCTCTCTAAGATTTTTATTTTCCTCTTTTATTTTTTTAATTTCAACATCATTTGCATAAATATCGTTGCGAATTTGGACAGTATATTCACTTAATTTATTTTTTGTTTGATCGTCTATATAATTTTGTACTTCACTTACAAGGGAAAATCAATCACCTTTCTTGGCATCCTCTAGAAGTTGGTATGTTAGTGTTTCTTTATTAATTAATTTGACTTTTATTTCATTGTTTTTCTTTATTTCCATAGCACAATTAATTTTAACACATATTTAAAAATAGGCAAATTTTTCAAATTAGATAAAAAAAATTAAAAATGCGGTATAATTAAATCTTAGTTAATTTAAGAACGACCTTAAATTAAAACAGTCAAGCTAATTATCTTAAAATGAAAAATAAAAAGAAATCAAAAGAAATTCACTTTGGTGAATGAGATCAAATATTAAATTTAACTCAGAGTCAAAAAAATAATATTTTTTCAAATTTTGATTTTGATGATAAAATAAGTTTTGACTTTCACGGTTTAGACACTCAAAAAACAGTAGCAATTGTTGAAAATTTAATGTTTGAGTTTAGAAAATCCAATAAAAAATGTATAAATCTAATTTCTGGTGTTGGTTTAGGACATGTTCGTGAGCAAATTTTGGATAGTTTATCATTTTATTCTAACGAATTTGTAATTGGGTTTGAAAATCAAGGTCTAATTCGTGTTTGCAAAAAGTAAATTTTAGAAAAAACTAAAATTTTGTTAAAATTTGTTTTTATTTAAATTCAAATGAAAGCAATCTAATTTTTAGTCTAACGGTTGTGACTAAAAATTATTGTTAGTTTGAAAATCATTTTTATAATAAATAATTCATTTTTATAAATTTAGAATTTATTATCCCTTGAAAAATATAATATTTGATAATTATGACAGGAAAAATATGTCACTAACTACTAACCCAACCCGTTTTTTTGGTCTTGGCGGAATGCAAGAAATTGGGAAATCAACGCTTATAATTGAAGATAATTATGATATTGTAATTATTGATGCTGGTATTAAGTTTGCTAACCTTTTTTCGACAGGAATCAAAGGAATGGTTCCAAATTACCAATATCTTTTAAAAAATCAAGCAAAAATTCGCGGTATTTTTATCACCCATGGTCATGAAGATCATATTGGCGGAATTGTTTATCTTGTTCAAGAAGTTCAAATTAAAAAAATTTTTGCCCCAAAAATTGCAATTGAATATTTAAAAGCCAAATTTGTTGACCATAAAATTAAAAAGGAAATTGAGTTTGTTGAAATAAAAAAGGACGATGTCTATTATTTTGAAAGTTTTAAAGTCGACTTTTGAACTGCTCAGCACTCAATTCCTGATGCCTTTGGTGTTCGAGTAACTTCAAAACATGGTTCAATTATGTGTACTGGTGATTTTCGTTTTGATTATACTCCAATTGGAAATTACACTGATTTTGATAAGTTAAAGCAAATCGGGAAAAACAATCTGACAGTACTTTTTTCAGATTCAACAAATGCAATGCGGCCAAACCACTCACCCTCTGAGCGTGACATTCTTGCTGATATTGAAATGCATATGCGTGCGGCAACAAGAAAAATTATCATTACCGCATTTGCCTCAAATTTAACAAGAATTAAGGCGCTAATTGAAATTGGAATTAAATTAGATAAGAAAATTCTTGTCTTTGGGAGATCAATGGTAAATGGGATTAATATTGGTCGGCGTTCTGGCTATATTAATGCTCCTGATGAGGCTTTTCTTGGTAAAAATTTATCAGGTGTTGAAGAAAATCAAATGCTAATTTTAACAACCGGATCTCAAGGTGAACAACTAGCTGCTCTTGATCGAATGTCAAACAAAAAACACCCTAAAATCAGCATCGAACCTCGTGATATGGTTATTTTTTCTTCATCGCCAATTCCAGGAAACAAAATTAAAATTGAGCATTTAATTAACCGACTTTATAAATTAGGCGCAATTATTAAAGAAAACGGGCCTGATGGTTATCTTCATACTTCAGGGCATGCTTATAAATCTGAACATGAAAAAATTTTCCAACTAACAAAGCCAAAATATTTTTTCCCTTATCATGGCGAATACCGAATGGCTCTTGCTCACTCTCAAACGGCAATTGAATCTGGAGTTAATCCAAAAAATGTGATAATTCCGGATAATGGTGAAGTTTTTGAAATTGTTAACCAAGAAGTTCGTAAAACCAAGAGAAAAATTCCGTGCGAGCCTATTTACATTGATGGAGATACAATTTCACGTGATAATTCGCGGATTATAAACGAACGTCAATACATGCGTGAAAACGGTGTTGTTTTTATTTTTGTCCCTTTTGATAAAAAAAATAATGAAATTAAAGGTAGAATCTCGATTATTACAAAAGGTGTCTTTTCAATTCGAACAGGAAGCCCAATTATTGCCGACATTAGGCGAATTAGCTATTCATCAATTCGTTTTTTTGTGCAAAAAGATCCAAACTGATCAATGCCACAATTAAAACAACTTTTAAAAAATAGATTGGGTTCATATTTTCATCGGTCAAAACGCTGAAATCCGGTTGTTTTGTCAAAATTCATTTTTGTTGATGAAAAATTTGATTTTTTAGCCAACTATGAACAAAAAGAAGCGGAAAAATTTGTTGATTATAAAACAGTGCAGACAAAATTAGCAAACCCAGTTAATAAAAAAGTTGTCAAACCAAGTTCAAATAATAAATCTTCTAGCACAAATCAGCAAAAAAATGGCAATTCAAGCGAAAATGTAGCTGTTAAGCCGAATAATTTAGGCAAAAAAAATCTAAATTATTATAATAAGCAAGAAAGTACAAATGAAAAATTAGCCAAATCAAGTAAAAAAAATATTCCAAATAAAATAGCAAAAAAATCACTAAATTCGCAAAATATTCTAAAAAATGAGGCTCAAGCTAACTCAAACCACGAAATAACTTTTGTTAATAGCGAGTCTTCTCTAAATAAAAAAACACGGATTCAATCAAAAAAACCTGACTATTTGACAACAAATTCAAGCAATTCTGGGGATAATTTAAATAGTAAAAATATTCATCCAAAATCTAGAAAAAATCAAAATACAGCAAATTTTAAACAACTTTTTCCAAAAAATATAAAGCAAAATCCTGTTACTTTTTCAAAAAATGCTGATAATGATAATTTTGAAAACTTAAATTATCGTAATAAAAAATATAATAAAAACAGTAAAAATTTAAATCCAAATTTTGTTAAAAAGCAAGCGTCTCACCTTAAAAACACTAAAATATGCCCGGTTTTTTACCCTAAAAGCCCTGATTCTACGCAAGTAACTTTTCATAAAAAGCCAATAACAAGCAAAAAAAATTATAAAAGCCAAAATTTGAATGATAAAATTGGCAAATCTGAAAATTCAAAACCTAAACAAACAACAGAAAGCAATTAAGAAATGTTCAAAAATAAAGACACGCATAATTTTATTTACATCAAAGGTGCAAGTGAGAACAATTTAAAGAATTTTGACCTTGTAATTCCTAAAAATAAATTAGTTGTCTTTACTGGGGTTTCAGGATCAGGAAAGTCATCTTTAGCCTTTAATACAATTTATGAAGAAGGAAAACGACGTTATATAGACTCTTTGAGTTCATATGCCCGACAATTTTTAGGCGGAACTAAGAAACCAAAAGTTGAAGCTATTTACGGACTTTTGCCAACAATTTCTGTTGAGCAAAAGACAAGTCATAACAATCCCCGCTCAACTGTTGGAACAATTACCGAAATTTATGACTATTTTCGGCTTTTATTTGCCAAAATTGGTAAACCTTTTTGCCCTAATCATAAAGCTGAAATTGTTCCTCAAAAAATTGTTAACATTTTGAATTCAATTTTGTCACGGCCAAAAGGTACTAGAATTGTGATTATGGCTCCTGTTGTTCAATCTGAGCGCGGATCTCACCGAAATTTAATTGAAAATCTTAAAAATCAAGGTTTTTTGCGGCTTAAAATTAATGATGTTACATATTATCTTGCAGATGAGATTAACCTTGATCCAAAGCAAAGACACACAATTTCTGTTATTATTGATAGATTTATTCTTGATGATGATGAAGAAACTAGACTTCAATCTTCACTTGAATTAGCATTTCAAATGGGAAAAGGAATTGCTCTTTGCGAGTTTGATGATTCTGAAGTAGTTAGATTTTCAAAATTACAGGCTTGTCCTTTTGGTGATTTTGAAATGCCAAGTCTAGAAAATCGACTTTTTTCATTTAATTCACCTTATGGAATGTGCAAAACTTGCAAAGGATTAGGGACAAATTTAGAGGCTGATTTTGATCTTGTTGTTCCTGATAAAAATTTGTCTATTAACCAAGGTGCCATTAAATACTTTGGAAAATCAATAAATACAAAATCATTAGAATGGCAAGAGCTGCAAATTTTGCTTGAGTATTTTGAAATTTCACCTGATAAAAAAATCAACGAACTTACTAAAAAAGAGCTTGAAATTATCAATTATGGCTCAAAAGAATCAATTAATTACTCGTTAGTTTCCGAAAGTGGAAAAAGATATGATTATTTTCGGCCAATTGAAGGTATTTTAAGTCGAATCCAGCGTAAATTTTGGGACACAACTAGCGAAGATCTTCGTCTTTGATTTAAAAAAATGATGTCTGAATTTTTGTGTAGCACATGTCAAGGTGCTAGACTAAATAATTATGCTCTTGCAGTAAAAATTGAAAATTATAATATTTTTGAATTATCGCAGCTATCTATTAAAAATCTTATTGAGTTTTTTAAGAATTTAAATTTATCTGACTTTGATCAACAAGTTTCAAAATTGATTCTTTCAGAAATTCGCGATCGACTTTCTTTTTTAGATAATGTTGGACTTTCATATTTAAATTTAAGCAGATCAGCAGCAACACTTTCTGGAGGAGAATCGCAAAGAATTCGGCTTGCAAGTCAAGTAGGATCGCAATTAACTGGGGTACTTTATGTTCTTGATGAACCTTCAATTGGATTACATCAAAAGGATAATGACAGATTAATTGCGACTTTGAAAAAAATGGTTGAAATTGGCAACAGTTTAATAGTTGTAGAGCATGATCTTGAGACTATTTTAGCTGCTGATTATTTAGTTGATATAGGCGCTAATGCTGGTGAAAACGGTGGGTATTTAGTTGCTGCCGGAAAACTTGAGGACATTGAAAACGAACCAAAATCGATTACAGGACAATTTTTAACTAATAAATTAGCAATTCCAGTTCCTAAAAAACGTCGCAGTGGTAACGGAAAATTTATAATTATCGAAAAAGCAAGAGAAAATAATTTAAAAAAAATCAGTATAAACATTCCTTTAGGTAAATTTGTCGTTATAACAGGGGTATCAGGTTCAGGTAAATCAACATTGGTAAATCAAATTTTGGTTAATGGGATTGCAAAACACCTGGGCGGAACAAATATTCGTGTTGGAAAATGTGATGAAATTAGGGGACTTTTTAATATTGACAAATTAGTTGCGGTCAATCAAAGCCCAATTGGAAGGACGCCTCGCTCAAATCCAGCGACATATACATCTGTTTTTGACGATATTCGCGAGATTTTTGCAAACACCGAGCAAGCAAGATCGCTTGGATTTTCTAAGTCAAAATTTTCTTTTAACTTGCAATCCGGAAGATGCGATAAATGCCAAGGCGATGGGCAAATAAAAATTGAAATGCATTTTATGCCCGATATATATGTTTTATGCGATAACTGTCAAGGAAAAAGGTATAAGCCTGATGTTCTACAAATTCGTTTTCACGGTAAAAATATCGCAGATATTCTCGAATTAACAGTCTCAGCGGCACTTGAATTTTTTCATAACTGGCCAAAAATTGTTACAAAATTGCAAACTTTGGTTGACGTTGGTCTTGGATATATAAAATTAGGTCAATCAGCCACAACACTTTCAGGTGGAGAAGCTCAAAGAATTAAATTAGCAACATTTTTACAGAAAAAACCAACAGGAAAGTCACTTTTTGTTCTTGATGAGCCAACAACAGGGCTGCATAATTATGACGTTGCAAATTTAATTAAAGTACTTGATAGAATAGTGGATAATGGCGATAGTGTCGTGATTATAGAGCACAACTTGGATGTAATTAAAGTTGCAGATTATATTATTGACCTAGGACCTGAAGGCGGACAAGAGGGGGGAAATATTGTTGCAAAAGGAACTCCGGAGGCTGTTGCAAAGGTAGAAAAATCCTACACTGGCGCTTATTTGAAAAAGATTCTAAACGTTAAATAAGCCCCTTAATAGAAAAACCACCAAAAAAAGTTTTGGTGGTACAGTTTTTTGCTTTAACTACAACTGCAAAGTCAAAGAAGTTCATTTGAGCGGTTTGAACATAACCAAAGCATAACATACCTAAAAGGTAGCTCAAAGATAATTATACAGTATTTTTAAATTTTCAAAAATATTTTTTTTTTTTTTTTTTACAGCAATTTTACGGGTCAATGAATAAAGGCTTCTAAAACAAATAAAAACCCGCAAATTTGTGGGTTTTTTAAATAGAAAATAATCAAATTGAACTGCAAATTTGTAAAAAATAATGCTCATGATTTGGCAAAAATTCAAATTTTTGCAACATACAGCAACATTTTTGCAAACCTTGAATAGTAAAAGCCAGTCAAAATTCCTTAAGTAATCTTTATTGATTGAGCGGTTTTTTCTTTAATTGTAATTAAAAGAAATTATGCTCAAATTAATAAAGCAACTATCAAATTTTTATCGTGGATTTAGATAGAGAAGATTCTTGCAGGTGATAAAAAAATCTCTACTTGAGAGTATATAATATTAAAAAGTGATTATTTTTTACTTTTTGGTTAACAAAATGAAATTTTAATAGAAAAATATAGTAATACTTGCATAATTATTTTGCTATAATTTTATTTGCTTACTACTTACTCTAATAAAAAATAGGAGAATATTTGAAAGTAAAATTAAAAATTTTCATAGGCTCTAGGATGAGACTAGCTCCTATGTCTTTTTTGGTTGACTGTGGATTTCAAAGTAATGATGATGAAATCCTTTTTAGAACTTCTCAAGGTTTGCCAGGAGCACTTATGCAAGCTTTGACGGGAGAAAATCAATTGGTAGCATATTATAATAAAATCTTGAAAAATAATCAAGATTTTGTTCTACTTAAATCTCAAGTTAACCAAGAAAATCTTAACAAACTAAAACAATTAGAGCAAAAATACTTGCAAGAAATTAATCATCAAGAAAACAAAAAAGGAATCAGTGTAAAACAAACAGACAGTAGTAAGATTCACTGAGATCCTTATTTAAAAGCGCTGAATTTAGTAAATTCAGTAATTATTTGGTTGAAATCAATGTTGAATTTTCTTAAATCACAAAATACTAGGCTTGTCTGGAAAACTAAAAACAAAAGTATAGCACAAATTTCTAAAAAAATTAAAGATGTATTAGTTCAAAATACTGCTCTTAAAAATCCAATGATTACTGAAGCCAATAAAATTCTAGAACAATTGACGGTAGCATAAAATCTACTAATTAGTCAAAAAAGTCTATAAAAATAGACACTTTTTATAAAAATGATTAACTTATAAGGTTGGCTAATGACAAAATTTGAAATGCTTTCTGTCTTTTGGAATACTAGAGTTGCCTTTATTGAGTTTTTAGGATCGCTGCTTTTAATTTTTTTCTTTTTGACATCAAAACATATTGTATATCAACTAAAGGCAAATATTTTTGTTTCAAGTTTTCTCTATACTCTTTCATTTTTTTCAGCACTTTTTATTGCTCAGGCAGCTTCTGGATTTTTATCAAATTCAGATATCAAACCGTTTTTAATACCACAAATTGTCATATTTGAATCAATTATCAAAGGTCTGACAAATTCTTTTACAGGAACATTGCTTTATCAAGGTTATTTTTACATTTTTGCCAGTCAAATTTTAGGTGTTATTTTTGGTTATTTGGCCTTCTTTTTATATACAAAAATGGTAAAAAATATCGCAAAATATAAAGAAGATTTTCACAAAATAGTTATGGTTGAAAAGGCACCTAAAATTAGCACTTATTTACAAAAAGAGATCTTTTTTGGTTCATTATTTGTCTTTATTTTAATGAGTATTCCAAGAATTCCGTTTAGTGCCAATTTAACTTTATTTGATCATCAGATTGTTTTATTTATCTTGTTGCTATTTTTCTTTATTATTAACACCAATACCGGTTTTATCAATTTTAATTTATGGTCAACTTTAGTGATCATACCTTACTTAGCAATAAGAAAAATTAATAATTTTAGTATTAGACTTTATTTATGACAAATCATTATTAACATACTGACAACTATTTTAATACCTGCAATTTTAAGTCTAATATTTTTAGGTATTGCCAGTTCTTCAAACTTAAGTTTTAATTTATAAAATCTAACAAAGGAAAGAAAATGTTTAGAAAAAAATACAAAAAACTATTTTTAGGTGTGCTAACTTCTGCTTTGTCCGTATCTGTTGTTGTTTCTTGTGGCATAACTAATAACGCTAATTTATTTACAAGTTCTACTAATTTAGAATTAAATAAAAACCACCCTTACTATTCAATTTATGAACCACAATTTAATATTGATTTGTTTAAAACTAATAATTTAGAACAATTTTTAACAGCAGAGTTTGCTAAAGTACCTTATCAAGTCCAAAATTCTAACTCCAAATTAATTAACATTAATCAAGACTTTCAAGTATCACATATTTCAGACTTACAGCAAATTAATTCTAACAATCAAATAGTTCAACCAACAGTTGAGAATAATACTTTAACTTTAGATCAACCTAAAGTGGAAATCAAAAATTTCAAGCAAAACAAATTGGCAAATAGGTTTATCAAATTAAATTTAGATTTACAAGGCTTAGAATCCAAAACTAAACAAATGAACATAGACTTAAATAATTTCTATTATGAAATAAACTATAATCAAATTCAAGAAAATAATGATGACACAACAATTTTAGATGTTCCAATTACTATTAGATATTATAATGCTGATGACAAACAAAACCCTTACAAGCGAGAAAATTTTATTACAATTTATAAACAAATTAGCGGTTTTGCCCCAAATAAAGCAAAGCAAGATAATATTAACAAAACCAAAATGATTAGCAAAATTGACTATAAAAATAAAGCTAATGTTTCTGTTTATAGCGCTCTAGAAAATTTAAATTCTAAAGAAGAAATCAAAGGTGAGACTGATACTTTAATTAGAACTAAATATCTTGATAAACAACTAAAAGATATTGGTCTGTTTACTGTAGAAATTCCTCAAGATAGCAAAAGTCAATATTATCTAAAAGATGTTAGACTAGGGGAAGATCTAAAATCTATTTTAGTGTCTGTTGTCACAACTACAGACAGTGGACAAAATGCTTATAGTACGGAAAAAGTCTATAAAATTGAAGGCTTTAAACAACTAGATCAACAGGAAGTCCAGCAACTATTTAAAAAATATTTAAAAGTTCAAGTCAAAGGTGGAATTAGTTTTTTTAACTATGATTTTGCCAATGTCAATAAAGATGATTTTGTAACTAACTTTGATCAAAATAGCTTTTTTGATATTAAAATTAATATTTCAGAAAAAACTAACGATACTAGTTTAGCTCCATACACAACTAAGGCTAAAATTAGCTTTAAATCAAAAAGTTCTATTTTTAAGGATTTTGAAATTGAGGATTTTAATATTGGAGTACCAAAATTTGTTTCTTTATTTGATTCTTCAACCTCATTATTAAATAAAAACCAAATTTTTTCACCTTATAATGCTTCAGTTTATATACCAGAATTAGAAAGAAGAAATATTGGTGAAATTAGCAATAGTATTAATGAAGAGAGCAAATCTTTTGTGACTTCTGGTGGTTACAAAGAATTTCGTACTTTCTACACTGATAATAAATTAACTCAGGCCGTTCACTATGGTGAAGATGTTTTAGTGCCAAGTGGTCTATCGCTAAAAACTTTTTCTAAATCAAAATTACTAGGGGCTTACTACTTGCCAAATCAAGGAGCTGCTGAAGGAATTGGAACTACCGTTGCATTACAAGTTGATGTTAAGGACTTAGAAATTAGCCAAGAAACTAAAGACAAATATTTGCGTAATGTAGATGCTGTTGTTTTCTTTTTTATCCACCTAGACAATAATACACTTTCACTTTTAGGCCAAACAGCACAAGTTGAACAAGGTAATAAAAATACCTCAAGAATAGCAACCTATCTAAAAGATGCTAGTCCGATTAGTCCAAAGGAATTAGAAAAAAATACTACTTTTGGTACAATTGGACAGATAACTAACAATGGTGGTTGATCACCGCACGTTCACATCGAAGCTTATCCAATTCGATATGAAATCAAAAATGGTAAAAAAGTATTTGCTGAAAAATTTTTAAATCAGAAATATTTGCTTGAACCACAAAGAAATATTAGAATAGCACCAAACCGTATTAATAAATATATCAGTGTAGATGAGCAAAATAAGCAAATTATTAACTTAACCAGTCTTAAAGCTGCGGGCGTACAAATTGATCAAAGCAAAGACATTAACTTAGTTGATAATAGCGGGGAAGATACTAAAAAGATTGACACACAATTTAAGGGTTATAAAAACCGAGATTACACTAAATCAATCGAGGATTTATTTATTAGAAATCAGGCATTAGACCCAAATATATTTTTCCAATTTCGTGATGATAAATCCTCGCGAGTAAGACTGGATAACTTATTTAAAAAGGCTAAACAAAATAGTTAAAAACTAAAAGATAAAAAATACAAAGTTGGCTGTTGATTTTTAGCCCGGCTTTCCCAGTTTGATGAGAAAATCTTAAAAAGTGTCCGGTTTTTGGGCACTTTTTAAACTTTTTTGGCAAACTCAGAAAAAATAACTATCAAAGCAAAAACACTGAATTTTAAATCTAAGACTCACCAACGCAAAACCTAGCTATTAATAAAATAAAGCAAACTAAAAAAGCTAAAATTTTAACTTAAAAAGCAAAATTACAAATTTTTAAACTGCTTTTTTAGTTCAAAACACTGACAAAAATCATAAAAAAATACAACTACTATTTAAACTCAATGCAAATAGAAAACTCATTTTTATTTAAATTGAGCCTAAAAAAATATATGAAGTTTTGAAAGAACAATAACCAACAGCCATAAATTTGTAGATTTCTAAACGGTTAAATTTAAGGCATTCCACTATATTAAAAATATAATGGAAAACTCGCATTTTCTGATTTTTTTATGGCGAAAACATAACCAATTCCCCTTAATTCTAATCTCAAAATTTATTAATTTATTCTTAGTGAGACTTATTATAACATAATTTTTTCTTGAGCCAAGCATTTTTTTTTTTTTTTTTTAGAGAAAATTTTGTGGGCTAGTGAATATAGCTGCTAAAACAACAAAAAACCCACGAATTTGTGGGTTTTTAGATTGAAATTTTAAAGAAAAAATTATGAATTAAGGTATTTTGAAAAATCAACTTTTTCCAAAACGGCGATTATTTCTTCTTTTGATGTAGCTTTAATAATTTTGTCAATATTTTCAGAATTTTCAAAAGCGGCAACTATTTGGGGCAAGGCAACTGCGGTGTGAATATCTGCACTTGTTGCACCAAGAGTTATTAAAATTTGAACTGGACGGCTATCTTGGTCAAAATAAAAAGGTTTATCAAAGACAACAAGTGAAAAACAGTCTTTAAATACGTCTTTTCCAGCTTCAGCATGAGGCATTGCAAGAAAAGGACCAAGTATATAATAAGGTCCGTGTTCAATTGTTGAGTTGATTATCGAGTCAATGTAATTTGGGCTTATTAATTTTTTTTCAACAAGCGGTTTACATGAGACTTCAATTGCTTCTTGCCAGGTTTGGGCTCTTTGATTAATTAAAATTGAGTCATTTTCAATTAAATTTGTGAGTAAATTAACTGACATAAGATTTTCTCCTAAATCAAAAAAAAAGATAAATCTAAACAAGTTGCTCAAGAACTGGACTTAATGCAGTTTTAATTTCATTTTCGTCCATTAAATTAGTTACGCCAACAATTTTAGCTTTTTGGTTTTGATTAAACTCGCTAACAAGATGTTTTGAGGCGATAATTATATCTACTGAATTTGTAAGTCCTTTTGACTGACCCATTGAAAGGGCTTCTACAGAAGCATCAACCCCTAATTCTTTTACTATTTTTTGAACTTTCAACTTAATTATCATTGAAGTTCCCATTCCATTTCCACATGCAGCGACAATTTTTAATGACATAATTACTCCTTTATTTAATGCAGCAAACAAAAATAATTTTTACTATAATTTTAAAATTATATAACATTTTTGTAAAAAGCAAATAAAAAATCTTGGTTTTTGCAATAACCAAGATTTTTTATACTAAAAATATAAAAATTTGAAAAACTTAATAAATTAGGCTTCTTTTTCGACTAAATCAACATTAACTTTGAGTAATTTTTGTAGTCATGTTTTTTTAGTTTGTTTTGTTGAATCAACTCCTTGACCTAAAAGAATTAGACCAATCATTCCAACAAAAATAATGATTCATCCTAAAATATAGTGGAATTGACCAATAATTAGGCTAAGTCCAAAGAAGAGGTTTCAGTCACCCATTCCTAAAAATCCGGTTGTAACTGGATTTTGACCAGCAGGAATTCCAACATCACCAATATTTTGGATTAATTTTAGACCAAATGAAATTACAATAATTTCAAAGAATCCAATTATTGCCGGAACAATAAATGCAGCTTTTCAACCTCCTGAGGCATTAGCATAAACTCCCATTGCTCCTGAGTTGAAAAAGAGTGTAATAAAGAGTGGAATTGCGACCAAAGAATAATTGTTTCCAGGGATTGCAGCAAGTCCAACTGCAATAAAGACAGCCAAAAATTGCCCGAAAACTCCACCAAGGAATCCGTAAGTAACGGCATTAATTGAAAATCCATAAGTTGCGGCAATGTCAACAGCAACAACAGCACCAGGAATTACTTTTTCAGAAATTCCGTGGAATGACTGTTGTAATTCGGTAACAAACATTCTAACACCAGTCATAATTGCAATTAAGGAAGCAATTATTTGGAGTACTCCACCTAAAATTATGAGAACAAAGTTTGCGCCACTATATGATCCATTTCAAGCAGCGCCGATTTTTGCAGCTTCTCCGGTAAATCCACTGTATGTATCATTAACAGTTTTTTCTAATCCATGGTAACCAATAATTATCGCAAATAAAATTGCAAAGAGAAATAGCATAATTATTGTTTGGGTAAAAATGTTGTCCTCAAAAATTTTGAGTGATTGAGGTAATTTACGATTTTCAGCACTATGTTCTTTATTTCCAAAAAAGCGACCCATTTTGTAGCTAGTAAATAAAGTAAGCATTTGTTGGTGCCCAACAGCAAAACCAGCATTTTGGGTAACAAGGTTAGTTATTTTTAGTGTTGCAACCGATGAAGTTGCTCAGTAAATTCCTAAAAATAGACCAGAAATAATTACAAGTCCAACTTGAGATCCAGCAGAAATTGCTCCACCATCAAGCAATGGAATTGAACGGAATAAAATTACATATAAAAGTGCGGTAACAACTGTTGATTGCTGAAGCATAATATGTCCAGTAATCACAATTGAATTTGTGTTAGTGAACCTTTTTGCCAAAACCATTAAAATATTAACAATAAAGGCGGCAATAAAGGTGAAAGATGCTAAAGACAGAAAGTTATTTGCTTGTCCAAAGCTTTTCTCAAGAAAATTGCTAGCAGAAGTTCACCCTAAATAAGGATCAAGCGGAACAACACCACCGGATTTAATATCTCCAATTGCTCCAAAAACTGGAGCAGCTAGTCGAACTAGAGCAGCTGCTCCAATTCCTAAAAGAAAAACTCCGATAGCTGTCTTGAGTGCGCCAAGAATTGCTTCTCGACCACCCCGACCTAAAACAAGATAACCAACAAGAACTAACGATCCAAGCAAAAGTGGATTTTGTCTTAAATAGTTATCAAGATAAACTACTCGAACAAGAAAAACAAGGGCAGTTGAAAAATCCTCGCCATTATGACCCATTCGCACACCGAGTGTGATCCCGATAATTAAAAGGTTAACTAACAAGAAAATAAGTAGGCCAAAAAGTAATTTGTTTTTTTTACTAAGCGACATTTTATTTCCTTTCTTAAAATTTTTTTAAAGTTAGGCTAATAAATAGCTCTTTGAATTTAAAATCGTTAGATTTTAAAAGTTTTTTTGAGTTCTAGTACGTACTCAGGAAGAATTGACGGGTCAAATTTTCGCGGCTCATCAAAGGTTAATATTTCAGCAGGATTGTTAACTAGAATATCATCAATTGCTTCTTGACTAACACCAACTTGCTTTAAAAGTGGGATAAACCGATCAAAAAGATAGGTAAATCCAAAGCTCATTTTCCCTTTTAGCATTCCGTAGTTTCTCTGGTATAAAACCCGGCCTGCATCAAGTGATAAAGTAATATGTTTTTGGAGCCCAAGATCAACTAGATATTTAATGTTTTCTGCTAAGGTTGCATCAGTATAATATTTAACACGATCAGGGCCATCAAAACATAAAGTTACACCTAATTCCTTAATTATTTTTGCATAATAATATTTATCAGGATTTTTATTTAAGTGTGAAAGTTGAATTTTTCGAGGATTAGCGCCAAAATCAATTAAATATTTAGCAGCCTCATAAGCCATTGTTCCTAGTTGGGTGTGAACCAAAATTGGCGCACCGGTTTCAATTGAGGCTCTTGCGGCAACTTCCAAAGATTTTAATTCCAGGCGATCAATTGCACCATAACCTGTTCCGGCTTTAATTATTCCCGCTTTTGCCTTTGAACGTTTAACAACTGGGCCAGAATAATTATACTCATCCATTCCTTGGGTTATTTCAGCAACGACCATTTTCGTAATTTCATCAGTTGGAACAAGCGCAAGTCAAGAAGCACCTTTGTCATAAAAAGCGGCCTTGTGGAAACCGGTGGACATAATAATATGAACTTTACCAGCTAATTCCTGGGCGATTTCGAGCATGCGATAAACATCTCTACCAACATTTGGCGGATCCATTGTTACCAATGTTTTTCCGCCACGAGCTGCAAATTCGAGCGATTCAGCAATTGCAGCTTCGTTTGAAAGCATCACAAAATCAGGGTGTTCATGAGCTTCAGGACCATAATTTTTAATTAAATGATCATGACAATCAACAATACCTAACTCTGAGGGGTGAATATCACCTAAGACAGTTCTTGAAAATTTTTCCGTTTTTTGCATTAAAAATTTTTTTTCCTTTCTTTAGTTTTAAAGTCAAACACTTAACAAATAAAATTTGTTTTTAATATTATTTAATTATGTTTTTAATTATACCATTTTTTTAATTGAATGTTAAAAAAGCAAAACAAAAAATGTTTTGCAATTATAAATAACTATATTAAGCTTTGTTAAGCTTCTTTGAAAAGATATAAATTCCGTATTATTTTAACAAAAAATAAAAAATAAAAAATAAAAATTTTTGGAATTTTTCTAAGTTCCCCAGTTTGATGGCAAAAATTCACTTTTTATTGAGTATGAATACACAAAAATACCCGTAAATCCGTGTTTTTTGACGACCAAACCTTAATCTTTATTATTTTGAAATTAACCTTTTGTAAAAAAAAAAAAAAAATGCTTGGTCTAGGAAAAAATTATGTTATAATAAATCTCACTTAAGAATAATTAATAAATTTTTGACATTGAATTAAGGGGGAATTAATTATGTTTTTTGTCATACCAAAATCAAATAGTGCGAATTATCCATTATATTTTTAAATATGATGGAATGCCTTAAATTTACCTGTTTAGAAATCTACAAATTTAAGGCTTTTTTATTGTTCTTTCAAAACTTCATATATTTTTTTAGGCTCGCTGCAAATAAAAACGAGTTTTCTATTTGCATTGAGTTTAAACAGTAGTTGTATTTTTTTTATGATTTTTGTGATTTTATCCATAAATTGATTTTTGCCAGTGTTTGAAAATAGGTAATTAACTTTTGCCAAAAAAGTTAAAAAGTACGAAAAAACCGGGCACTTTTTTAAGATTATCTCATCAAATTGGGAAACTCGGGAAACTATATAAAATGCGTATTATTTTAACAAAAAAATAAAAATAAAAACTAAAAATTTTGGGAATTTTTAGTTTTTACAAACAGCAGATTTTTTATTTTTTTAAAATTACCGCTAATTTAAGTTTTATTCATTAATTAATGTTAGTAATCTATCAGAACTTTCGGTTTTACTATTTTCAAATTTTGTTGATTCAATTAGTGAATCTGTAATTGTTGTTGAGATTTTTGCTTCTTTGAAATTACCATTATCACTTAAAATTTTAACTTTGGATGAATCTTCTTTAAAAGCATTAAGCATTGATTCCATTGAAATTATAACTGATCTGAGGTTTGCCATTTTTTCATACAAACTTCAGTCGATTTTTTTGGCATCTTCACCAACTAGTTCAATACTTTTTTTGTTATTAGATTCAAATTCGACAATTTTATCATAGTATTCTTGATATTTTTTCTTTACTTGTTCCAATTTTTCTGGAGTTACAACCGCTTTTGTAGGAAGAAAATAACCAGTATTTTCCATTAAATAATCAACATTATCGACCATTTTTCCGGGTGTGTCAATATCATTTTGACCAGTAAAGAGTCATTCTAAAAATTTAACTGCCGCTTTATTAATTTTTTCTGTATCAGTTTTAATTGGAATTAATGAAGATCCACCTGAGTTATAGACAAAAAATGGTGAATTTTTGTGTGATTTTAATGGTTGGCTTGTTGTAAAGACATCGTTAAATGTTGCAAAACCTTTGGCAAGTTTAGGGTTTTTATCTGCAAATAAATTACGGGTTGTTGCTGTGTCAATTGATTGCTTAATTCCAACTCCAGGAACGTAGCCAAAAACGGTACGATATTTAAGAATATCATGACTTCCTCATTCACCAATGCTGTTTTCTGCTTTAAAGTTTTTAAACTGAAATGCCTGCAAAATTTTGGTTGCTTGACCTACTTTTTGTTCGATTTTTTTATTAGTTTTTGTAAATTTATCGTAAGTTTTTTTAAATTCCTCTTGTAAAGATTTATCTGTAGCAATATTAAAAGTTAAATCACTACCTTTTGGCTCTCAGAATTTTTTACCTGATTTTGAAATAATATTTTTGTGGAAAACTAGTCCTGAATAGTCAATATCAAAAATAGACGCATTTTCTGTATTTGCATCAAGTTTTGCATCAGCTTTTAATTTGACACCGTCAATAAATTTAGTTGAAAACTCAAGTGCCTCTTCAATATTTGAAAAAGTATCATAATTTACGCTTAAATCTTTGAAAACATCGGCAGATTTTACTTCAAGATTGCTAAAAAAACTGTTTTCAGGAGTCGAGTTTCCTTTTTGGGCTGATTCTTGTGCTTTTTTGTAAATTTCGGCGTTCTCGTCAACTTTTCCGCCACCTTTTTTTACTAAATCAAAAATAATTCGTAAATTATCAAGGTTAAATCCAAGCGCATCAACATCATTTATGTTAAAAGGGATGTTATAAAACTTATTTTCACCAAAATTAAATGAATTGTATTTTCCTACAATTTGATCAGTGAATATTCCTGGATTTAATTTATCGCTTTTTACTTCTAAAAGGCGATTACGTTCTTGTAAAACACTTGCTGTTGAAGAATCACCTAAAACAATTGAAGGAAGTTGATCTGAATTTGTGTCCAGTAATTTTTTAATGTTATCGGTTGTTTCTTTTTGAGTGTTTGCTTTTGACTCATCACTCAAAACAAGTCTAACTGGCGCGAAATCAGGATCATCTTTAAACTTTTGGTTGTAATAAGGGATTAATCCTTTTTGATTTTTACCATAAACATTAAGTCCAAAAATTAATGGTCAAAAAGGACCTTGACTTGTTGTCATAACAACTTGAGTTTTTGGATCAATTGTATTCTCACTTACTCCACAAGCAGTAGCAATTAAGAAAACGCTTGGTGAGAGAACTAAAAAAGGTTTAAAAAATTTTTTAAAATTCATATATTTCTCACTTTTTCTAATTTTATGAAATTTTTTTCAGAAATATTAATATTTAAATATTAGTTATTTATAATTTTAATAAAAATAACTATACATCATTTAGAAAAAAATTTTTAAAAAAAGGTAAAATTTTTTAATATGAACCACTTAACAATTGCTATAAGTATTAAAAACCTAGTATTTTCGTATGACAAAAAGGCTTTTCTTAAAATTGATGACCTCGAAATACCAGCAAATAATATTATTACAATTTTGGGACCCTCAGGTGCAGGAAAGTCCACTTTCCTTAATATTTTAGCCGGTTTTTTACCAATAAAGACAGGTATTGAATACCATGAAAACTTCAAAAACTTTGGCTATATAATGCAAAAAAACAACTTATATGAAGAAATTTCGGTAAAGAAAAATCTTTGGATTAGTGCTAAAAATTCGCCTGAATGAACCTCAAAAGTATGAAAATTGAGCTGGGAAAATTTCAAAAAAGACAAAAATAGTCAAGATTTTAGCGACTCTATTGAAAATTTACCTTCAAACAAATCTAATTTAGGAATAGAGAAGGTTATAAAAAAATTCAAATTTTACTTTTATATATTGAAAAATATAAAATTTTATATTTTTTTCCTAAAATTTAGAAAAAAATATTTCGGAAAAGAAGTCCTAAATGTGTTAAAAGCCTTAGAAATTGAGGATATTTTCTTAAAAAAAGCCAAAAATATTAGTGGAGGCCAACAACAACGCGTAGCTTTTGCAAAATCAATTATAAAAGGGGATAATTTAGTTTTAATGGACGAACCTTTTTCATCACTTGATGCAAAAATTAAGGAATCAACTATTAAATTATTACTTAAAATCAAACAAGAATTTAACATGACAATCGTTTTAGTAACTCACGACCAAACTGATGCAATGAAAATTAGTGACAAAATTATTCTTTTAAATAAAGGGGAAATTTTGCAATATTCTAATCCAGAGGAACTTTTTGAAAACCCTCAGTCTATTTTTGCCGCAAAATTTATCGGAATGCCAGAAATCAATTTTATTGAAAAACAAGGAGAAATTGAATATTATATCCGTTCTAAATACATTAAAATTTCATCAACACCTGAACCAACAAATGGAAAAGTTTTTTATAAAAAAAATATTGCAGATAATTTTTATTACCAAATTCGTGATACTGAAAAAAATATTGACCTTGAAATTATAAGTCCTATTGATATTCAAGGTGAAAATGTAAAAATAGAATATAATAAAGATAAAATTTTTGCTTTTGATAAAGGCGGAAATCGTGTTAAAGGTTAATAAAGAATCCATAAAAACAGTGTTTTTTCACAGAAATACAAAAGCAATCTTACTTATAGGTCCACTATTTATTTTTCTTTTTATTTTTTCAGTCTACCCAATTCTGGATTCATTATTTAACTCTTTTAATGTTGGGGCTGGCCAAAACAAACATTTAGGATTTGAGAATTTTAGGGAATTATTTGCAAAATCAAATTTTAATGACGCATTAAGAAACAGCACTTTATTATTTTTTATTAGCTCACCAATTGCACTTTTTCTAGGATTTGTTATTGCAATTTTGCTCTCAAAACTTAAGAGTAAATTTCTTCGAATGTTAATAATAAGTGGACTTTATTCCCAGTTTTTTATTTCATCTTTTGCAATTGGAACTGCTTTTTCTTTCCTTTTTGGTAATAAAAATGTTTTTGCAAAAATGCTTAATCTCAATTTTTCATTTGTCGGTGGAGACAATAAAATTGATTTAATTTGACTATATTTAATTTATCAACTTTGAAGGGCAATCCCTTTTAATTCAGTGCTTTTCTTTTTTGCGATTTCGAGCATTCATACAAAATATAAAAAAAATTTACAAATTGACAGAATTAACCTAAAAGATAAGATTTTTAACCTTTATTTTAAAGAAATTGGTAATCAATTTTTAGTTATTTCATACACAAACTTCATTTTTGCAACAATGCTATACCCAAATGTTATTACAGGCGACATAAATTTAGATCTAAATAAAGGCCACACTCTTGCTTCATATATTTTATCTTCAAGTGATAATTCAGGACTCCAATCTGCCGTGAGTTTAATTACTTTCTTTTATCTTTCAGCGGTTTTTTCAACCTTTATTATTTTTAGACCAAAAACATGGAAAAAAATATCAAAACTTATTAAAAATAAAAGGGGTAAAAATGTCATTAAAATTTAATTTAAATAGTTTTTTTCTACAATTTTTGCTATTTTCCTTTTTAATAATAGTACTTATTTTTTTCCTGTTTCCTTTATATTATTTAATTGTAAATGCTTCCTTGCCTAATGAATTACAAGATAATCCTAATTTGACTTTGAAAATAGGCTCAAATTTACTTGAAAACTTTCAAAATTCCATTAATGATAATTTTTGAATTGGAATTTCCACTTCAATTTTAGTAATTATGCTCATTAATTTTTTTAGAATTATCCTGTATTCACTAGCATCTTTTGGACTTTGAATGGCAAAAAAAAGACTGAAATTAACGTTTATTTCTCTTTTTGTGGCAATTTCTTTTATTCCAGAAATTAGCATTTATATTCCACTTGCAAGAATTTTAAATAACAATCAATTAATAACAAATTCGCCGGTTTTTGCCCTCACAGTTAACCAAATTTTTTCCTTTTTTAACTTTTTCTATCTTTATAAAAGTATTAACAAAATTGATAAAAAGCAACTTTTACTTGCAAGAATTGATAATTTATCAACTTTTTCAAAGATTAAATTGATAATTTTTCCAAAAATAAAAATTTCCTATTATTTATTAATTATTTTTACAACAATTCAAGCTTGAAACGACTTTTTATGACCAAATTACATTTTTTCAAATCGATCATACCAGACAATTTCAACTTGATTTCAGTATTCAGGCCAAACTAGTCTTGGATTTTTGCAAAACATTCAAGCTGCAGGCTCACTTTTTACAATAGCTGTTCCATTGTTTTTTTACATAATTTTTTCCAAATTTATTAATAATGCAACGGCAAACAATATTAAATAATTTTGAAAAATGCAAAAAATTATCACAAAAGAAGCTGTTTTTGAATTAGAAATCAAAAAATCTAAATTTATTTCTTATAGTTTCATAATAAAATCAAAGGAACATTCAGAAGCGCTACTGACAAAAATTCAACAAGAAAACAAGCATGCAAGTCATATTGTTTATGCCGTTTGTTTTGATTTATATAATTGTAAATTCAGTGATGCAAATGAGCCAAAAGGTTCAGCGGGATGGCAAATTTTTAACATTTTGCGAACAAAAAAAATTACTAATTCATTAATTATTGTTGTCAGGCACATGTACGGATCCAAATTAGGGCTAGGTTTATTGCAAAATAGTTACAAAAAAGCAGCAATTGAAGTGTTAAATTTTAGTTTGGTTAGTGATTTTAAAATTTCTTATCGTTATTTATGTGAAATTGACTTGGAAAAAATGAACTGGGTACTTCAATTAATAAAGAAAAATGGATGTACAATTGAAAAAAAAGAATTTGGGCTAAAATTAAAAATTGAATTTAAGTGTCCTTTAAAATTAGAAGAAAATTTTGAGCTAAATTTTAAGGAAATAATAAAATAATTTAGTTGAAAAAAATTATTTCCTGATTTTACCAGTTCGATGGCAAAAATTCACTTTTTTGTGAATATAAATATGCAAAAATACCGGTAAATCCGTGTTTTTTGACTTAAAGTCTTAATTTTAATTGTTTTAAAATTAACTTTTTACAAAAAAAAAAAAAAAATGCTTGGCTTGAAATAAAATTGTGTTATAATAAGACTCACTTAAGAATAATTAATAAATTTTGATATTGAATTAAGGGGGAATTAAAAATGTTTTTGTCATAAAAAAATCAGAAAATGCGAATTATCCATTATATTTTTAAATATGATGGAATGCCTTAAATTTAACCGTTTAGAAATCTACAAATTTAAGGCTTTTAATTATGGCTCTTTCAAAACTTCATATATTTTTTTAGGCTCAATTTAAATCAAAATGAGTTTTCTATTTGCATTGAGTTTAAATAGTAGTTGTATTTTTATGATTTTTGTTGTTTTACCATAAATTGATTTTCGCCAGTGTTTTAACTAAAAAAGGTTGTTTAAATATTTTATAATTTTACTTTTTAAGTTAAAATTTTAGCTTTTTTAGTTTGCTTTATTTGATTGATAAGTAGATTTTTCTTTCGGAGTGTTAGATTTAAAATTTAGTGTTTTTGGTTTGATAGTTATTTCTCCTGAGTTTACCAAAAAAGTTAAAAAAGTACCTAAAACCCGACGCTTTGTTAGGATTATCTCATCAAACTGCAAAACTCGGAAAAAAAGGGAATTTGGACTAAAATTAAAAATTGAATTCAACTGTACTTTAAAATTAGAAGAAAATTTTGAACTAAATTTTAAGAAAATAGTAAAATAATTTGATTGAAAAAAAATATTTTATATTAAAATATACACAATATTAAAAAAGCTATTTAGGTGCAAAAATGATTCAAATTCGTAACATCACAAAAAGGCTCGGAACAAAAATAATTTTAAATAACATTAGTTTTGATATTCCAACTAATAAATTAACGTTTATTTCTGGTCAATCAGGTGTTGGAAAAACGACACTTTTGCATATAATTGCCAAAATTGCCAAAGCTGACAGCGGGCAAATTTCCTTTTTTGATAAAAAACAACAAGTCTTAAAAAACCCAAATGTTGATATTTTTTTTCAAGATGTGAATCTTATTGAAAATATTTCAGCTATTGATAATGTTCGAATTGGGACAAGCATTTTAGGTTATAAATTTAAGCAAGATGAATTTAGTAAAAATGCAAATTTTTTAAATCTTGATCAAAGTGTTTTTAAAACAAAAATGGAAAATCTCTCTGGTGGTGAGAAACAAAGAATTGCAATTCTTCGTTCTCTAAATCGGGGTTCAGAATTTATTTTGTTTGATGAGCCAACTGCCGCCCTTGATAAAGAAAATGAGCAAATTATCTTTGAAAAAATTAAGCAAATGTCAAAAAATCACACAGTTGTGGTCATTAGCCATAATACTGAAATGGTTCACAAATATGCTGATCAAATAATTTTTTTACAAAAAGACAAACCACCAATTATTAAAATTAATGATACTAATATATTAGAAGACAAAAATTCTGAACAAACTAGCGAAACTAAACATAAAAAAGTTGCAAAAGTAGTTCAATTTAAGAACAAATTAAATATTTCACCGATTTTCGTCATTGCTGATATTAGTAAAAAATTAACCCTTACTATTTTAATTATAATTGCTTTTTTAGCGGCCGTATTTTCAATCAGTTTTGCTTTTGAATTAAATCTTGGAACAGCAAAAGTCGAACGGCAGCAAAAATATACGCTCTCACTCGATAGAAATTCAATTGAAAAAAAATCAAAAGTAGCTTTTAACCAAGATGAAATTAAAAAAATTAGTGAGTTTGAATCAATCAACTCGCTTGTTGCAAACAGACCAACCACAAATATAAACTTGCACTATGAAAATCGAAAAATTAATCTTAGTCAAGTTGATGTTGATCAAATTGAAATTAATACCTTTTTCAAAGACAGAATCGAAAATGATCTTGTTAATTTTGAAGGAAAATTCATTGAAAATCCTCAGGAAATTATTCTTTCAAAATCAACAATTGAAAAACTTAAAATTGAAAATCCATTAGACAAGACAATTTATCTTGCTTATGATTCTAATAAAGAAATTGAAAAAAATCAAAATAAAATTCCGCTAAAAATTGTCGGAATTAATAATGGAATTAAAAGTTCTGTTACCAGATTAGATACTTTTAATTTAATTGATTTTCCATCATTTATTAGCACACAATCAATTAAAGATCTTGAAAATTTAGTTAAGCAAAATTCTGTTGATAAAACAAAAGACAAGAACTTTCAACTGTTCAAGGAAATTAATTCTTATATTCCTAGCGAAAATCCTCAAAGCTCCGCGCTTGAACCATTTAAAATTCCGCTAAAAAATACAAAAGTTTTCCCGCGAAACAATTTAGAATTAATAACTGGAACATTTCCAAGAAAAGTCGATGAAATTCTACTTTCAACAACAGCAATTGATTTAAATGCTAAATATAAATTAAAAGTAGGCGATATAATTCAAACAAACTCGCCTTTAAATCAAAAATTCAATTTACTTGTTGTTGGAATTTTTGACTCACCAGATTCAGAATTATTTTATCACGAAGATGCCCAAGAATTTTATACCAACTTCCAGCCAACCAAACTTACTGCTTATTTAACAACAACTGACGAACAAAACAATCTTGATTTAGATGCAAAAAATGCTAAATTTGATCTCAAAATAACTCCGCCTTCAAGCTTAATTCGTGTAGTAACTAGCCAATCTTTAGCGATCATTTCGATAGTTAACAAGGTTACTTTTGCAGTGTTTATAATTTTTGTTATTATATTGATTTCGTTCATTTTAGTTTATGCCAAAACTATTTCTGAATCAAAACAGAGAATGATTGGAATTCTAAAATCGCTTGGTGGTTCGACTTTATTAACGCTTTTTTATCATACTTTAAATATTGTTTTGATATCAATTGTTGTTCTAATTTTAAGTTTTGTAATTATTTTCCCGTCAATGGAATCGATTCATATTTTAATAGTTGGCAATGAATTTCCTGCCGCATCTCAAGAAAATTTAGCCCTAATTTTATTATCATCCTGAGCCGGACTTTCAGCTGCATTTATTCTAATTTATGTTTTAATGTCCTTAATTACGTACAAGAAAACCACTCAACAGTTGTTAAAATAAAAATGAAAGGTGAACTACCTTTCATTTTTATTTCTTCCTTAAGTTTTTAAGGCCATAAATTGTTGAAATATCTTCTTCTCAAAGCATAAATTTACTTTTTTTAGCAGTTTCTTGGGCTTTTAAAATTTGGTCAATTAAATTTTTATATTCAGGATAATAATAAGTTTTTTTAGGATTTTGATATTGGGCATAACGATGAATTGCAAGACCTTCGCTAACCATTTTAATATTAATTATCTCACCCATTTCATTTTTTAGAACAACAATAATCCGTTCATACGGGTCATGGCCGACAATTTCAAATGAAATTCAGCGATTTAAAATTAGCTGTTCTAGACGTTTTTTAGCTCTTAAACCGTGAAATTTCATAGTTTTTACGTTAATTAAACGATTTGGACGGCTAAGTTCAAGTTCAGGAGTGTCAATACCAAAAATCCGAAAACGCATACCGTTTTTATCAGTAAAAGTGTCGCCATCATAGACACTTTTTATAAATGTTGTATAAGTTAAACCTTGTTTAATCCGTGAATTTTTAACAAAAATAGGTAGTTTTTCTATTGGATTTAAGCCATCAGTTGGAACTATTTTTTCTGAAATAATTTCTGAAAGATAATCATAACAACTTGTCAGTGAAAAAAGTGGCAAAAATCCAGGAACTAATAGTAATTTTTTAAAAATTTTTGTGCCTCCCTTTTTTGATCTCGTTCTTTTATTGCATTTCTTTTATCAACTTTAGTTTTCCCTTTTGCAAGAGCGATTTCTATTTTGATTCTACGATTTTTCAAACCAACAAAAAGTGGAATAATTGTTAATTTTTTTGTAACTTTTTCTTTAAAAATTTTTTTTAACTCATGTTTATGTAATAAAAGTTTTCTTGAGCGATCAATTTGACCGCGGGATCCTTTATAGGCGCTAATTGTTGCATTTGACAAATAAAGTTCTAAACCCTTAAAATAACAAAACGAACCTACAAGCGATATATTTTTTGCCTGAACAGATTTAACTTCTCATCCTTCTAAGACAATTCCTGCTGTAAATTTGCTAATTATTTCATAGTCAAAATAAGCTCTTTTATTTTCAATTAAAATTTTCATTTTTGAACCTAAAAAATTATATAATTATATTCAAAAATAATTTTATATAAAAAAGGGCAAAAATGTTCAAAAAAGAAAAAAAAGAGAAAAATGACTATAAAAATACCGATAAAATTACATTTTTAGAGGAAATTGACAAAGAAAAGGGTCTTAATCAAGAACAGATTGAAAAATCAAAAAATTTTTTTGGCGAAAATAGACTACCAAAAATTCCGGAAAAATCAATATTTTTCCGTATTTTGTTGCAACTAAAAGAACCGCTTACCTTAGTTTTAATTTTTGTTATTATTATTTCGGTTATCATTAGTTCGGTTTTTGAACATGATTTGCCTTTTTGAGCTAAATTAATTTCGTATCTTGAGCCAGTAGTTATTGCTTTAATTATTGCAATTAATGTTTTTTTCTCTTTGGTCCAAGAAACTAAATCAAAAAAAGCAATAGATGCAATTTCAGATCTTAACTCGCCAGTTTCAACACTAATTCGTGATGGAAAAAAAATAAGCCTAAAATCTGATGAGATTTTAGTAGGAGATATTCTTGAAGTTAGTTCTGGCGATTTAATTAGCGCCGATGGATTTGTCATTGAAAATAAAGAATTATCCGTATCTGAAGCAATTCTTACTGGTGAGTCAACATCAATTTTTAAAGATGAATTTAAAAATTGGGACGATAAAGCTTCAAAAGTTTACAGCGGAACAAGTGTCTTAAATGGACAGGCAAAAATTTTGGTCTCAGATGTTGGTCAAAATACTGAACTTGGAAAAATTGCTTCGCTTGTAACAAAAACAGCCGAATTAGAATCCCCGCTTCAGAAAAAAATTGCTAAATTTTCAAAAATTATCACTTTTATTGCCGCATTTTTAGCAATTTTTTTCTTTTTTATTTATATATTTTTGGTTGAAAATGGCGATTTTAACCAATCAAAACACGCTGTTATAATATCACTTTCACTAGCAATTGGCTTTATTCCCGAGGGTTTGATTCCGCTTGTTACTATAAATTTAATTATTGGTGTTAAAAAATTAGCAAAAAATAATGCAATTGTAAAAGATTTAAAAACAATTGAAACTCTTGGAGCAGTTTCAATTGTATGTTCAGATAAAACTGGGACAATAACTGAAAATAAAATGCAAATTAAGGAAATTTATTATCACCAAATTGAATCAAAAAATTTCTGGACACAAGCTGTTTTAAATACAACCGCATATAGTTTTTTTGATAAGTCAGTTGAAAAATATTACGGTGATCCTGAGGAAATTTTAATTTTACAAAAGGCAAAAACTTTTGAAATTCAAAAAGAAGTAGTTGAAAAACAACACAAATTTTTAGACAAAATTGTGTTTAATTCCAAACTCAAATTTTCAGCAACTTTTTATGAAATTGATAACAAAAAGTTTCTTTTTATCAAAGGGGCACCTGAAATTATTTTTAAAAAGGCGGATAATTTAGACCCTATTTTAGAAGAAAAATTAACCCAAATGCAAAATTTAGGATATCGTATTTTTGCATTTGGATATCGTGAAATTGAAAATGAACTTCAACCTAATGAAAATCTAGAAAATTATGTAAAAAACATAATGATTTCAGGACTTGTATGTTTTCAAGACCCACCACGAAAAGAAATTAAACCGATTGTTAAAGATCTTTTAGATGCAGAAATCAAAACAATAATGATAACAGGAGACAATTTTCACACTGCCTCATCAATTGCAAAAAATGTTGAAATTTTAGGCCCAGAATCACTTGCAACAGGCAACCCTGATTGAAAAAAAGATGACTTTTGACGTGAAAATGTTGAAAAATTCCACCTTTATTCACGTGTTCAACCTGAAGATAAATTAGAAATTGTCGGCGCACTACAATCAAAAAAACATGTTGTTGCTATGTTAGGTGACGGAGTTAACGATGCTCCATCATTAAAAAAAGCCGATGTTGGTTTTGCAATGGGAATAACTGGTTCACAAGTTTCAAAACAAGTTGCTAATGTTGTTTTAGCTGATGATAATTTTAAAACTCTTTATCAAGCAATACAAATTGGCCGTAATATTGTTGCAAATATTAAAAAACTGTTTGTTTTTTTACTTGTTGCTAATTTTTCAATGCTTATATCAGTTATTTTTGCAACCTTACTTTTTAAGGAACAAATTTTTACATCACTACAAATACTTTGAATAAATGTTGTTTCTGAAACTTTCGGCGGGATCGCCCTTGGTCTTACAAATATTTCAAAAAATGTTATGAATAAAGGCTTTTTAAACGAAAATAAATCACTTTTTAATAAAAAACTGATTTTTAGCATAATGTTTTGAGCAATTTTCATCTCATTTTTAGCACTGCTAAGTTTTTGAATCACAAATTCACAAACATTTTCATTTTTAATTATCAGCATTAGTCTTTCAAGTCTTTCTTATATACTTGCGGCCGATGAGAATATTTTTAAATATAAATTTGCAGATTTAAAATTTTTACATCTTGGCTTCTTAGCTAGTTTTGTTTCAATTCTAATTGTTTCCTTTATTCCGGGAATAAATTTTGTTTTTTCACAAAATGATTTTAGTAATTCAAACTTTCTAATTTTAAAGAATAATTATAATTATTTGCTACTTTTAACAATTTTTGCTCCTTTTGTATTAGACCAAATTTTAAAATTTTTTAAAACATACTTTAAAAAATTTTAATTAATTTTGGTTTTTTCAACAATCAAGGTCAACTGTAGTTTCATCAAATTCAGATGGATTTTCAATATTAAACAAAATATACAACATTGTTCGTTTTATGCGTGAATTAGTATAACGTTTTGAATTAGTGGCGCTCAAAAAACTATCTAAGTCAGGTTGATCGATATGTTTTTTGAATAAATTTTCAATTCCTTCTTTTACTAGTCAAATTTTTCTTAGTGATTCAGGCGACTTTTGTCGAATAATTTCCTGAAATTTTGGATATAACGAGGCTAACGAGCAAACTGGTTGGCTAAATTGCATTGGTGAAAACTGAGAAATGGACTTATTTTGGCTAATTAATTTTCGCAAGTATGTTGCTGAAGCAAACTTTCCAGTTGGTGTTGTTTCATTATAATCAATAGTTCTTTTAAGACTATATGCCTGAATTGGATAATTATTTAGCACAATTTGTTTAACATATTCAAATCCAAGAATATCATTAGGGTAAATAATTTTTTGCGAGCTAATTTTTTCAAGGGCAATGGCTGCTGCATTTGGAAAAGAATTGCCTAATTTTAATGCTTTTTTAAGATGAATATTATATTCATCAATGTTATTTTTTCACAAGTTTGCTAAATTATATAGATTTTGAACATCATTTGATTCTGATCCAAAAATGATTTTGTCTATTTTATGGTCAAAAATTAGTTTTAGTGCGCCTTGGGCAAAAATATGAGCAGCTTGACTTGTATATTCAAAAGGCAACCTAATTACAAAATCAGCTCCATATTTTAGTGCTATTTTCTTTTTTGTTTCAAAATTAGTAAGACTAATCTCACCTCGTTGGGTGAAATTTCCGCCTAAAATTATGTAAATTTTGTCGTTAGGAAAGTTTTTTTTAACATATTCAAGCTGATAAATATGACCATTATGAAAAGGATTATACTCAGCGATAATTGCAATTGCCATTTTTCCTCTTTTTTAAAAATAGTATTACTTTTAAATTTAAAAAAACCTATGAATTTATAGGTTAATTTTTTTCTTGATTAATTATTTGGTGAATTTTATCTAAATTTGTACCAGTTTTTGCCGAAACATTTAAACACTCAAGTGATAAATTTTTACACACTTTTAACAGTTTTGAGCGCTGGGATTGATTTGTTTTATCGATTTTATTAGCTAAAATTTGCACCTTTATATTTAATGAAACTAAAAACTCAATCATACTAAAATCAAGATCAGTAAAACCGATTTGACTATCAATTAGCAAAAAAACTAGTAAAATATTGCTATTTTTACTGAAATAATTAAAAATCATCGATTCTATTTGATCTTTCTTTGCATGAGAAAGGCGCGCATAGCCATAACCTGGAAGATCAACAATTAATTTATTTTGGCTAGTTTGGTAATAATTTAAAAGCTGAGTTTTTCCAGGAGTTGACGAAATACGGGCAATTTTTTGCCTTGCTAGCGCATTAATAAGTGAGGACTTACCGACATTTGAACGACCAATAAAAGCAAATTGATCTTCAAAATAACATTGTTCCGGGCATGATTTAAGAAATTTTCACATTGTAAAACTCTAAAAATTAAAAATTGTTATAAAATTTTATCCAAAACGACCGCCAGTTTGAGTGATAACACTGATATTTTGATTATTTCCCGTTGTTTGTAACTGTAATTTTTTAATTATCTCATTTCTTCACATCTGGCGAACAGAAGGTACCGTAGCTTCATTTGGATAAAAAGAAGCATAAGATTCAGTTCAAAAGGTTATTAAATTTGCAACTGCTTGATTATTTTTAACTACTGGCAATTTTTCTAAAAATAGTGCCATTTGTGTTCGTTTTGTAAATTTGTATTTATCAATAATCTTATAAACGAAACTGTGATTCAAGTCAGGATCCTTGAACATAGATGTTACCATTTGATCAACTATTTCTGCATCAGTTAAGGCATTAATATTGGAGGAATTTTGACTTGAAGAATTAGAATTTTGGGTATTTTCCTGCGTTTTGGTTTCTGGTTTTGGAGATTCTTGTTGTTTTATTTCTGTTTCCTGAGTTAACTCTGGCTCTTCAACTGTTTCTTGAATTAACTCTGACTCTTGAAGTGTTTCCTGAGTTGGCTCCGGATGTTGAACTGCTTTTTGAGTTTGAATAGGGTCAATTTCTTCTACTTCTTGATTTTTTGGTTGTTTAATTTGTTCCTCAGGTAAATTCTGGTTGCTATTTTGAGCTGAAATTAATGGTAATTTCTCCTGAATTTCCTCGTTTTTTTTAATTTCAGAGTTAATAATTAGAGGAGCGATAGGTGAATTTTCTGCTTTTTTTTCTTCGTTTGAATCTAATGTTGCAGGTAAAACTGGAGCATTTACTTTAGGATTATTTTGTTCAACTTTTGGTTCAGTTGGAGCAAAATTTGTTGGTTTTTTGGGCGGGGTTTGAACTCTTGGATTTGTATATTTAGGAATTAGAACACTAGTTTTTGGAGGAAGTTGTTGGATTTTTTCTTCTTTTACTTCGGTTTTTGGTAAGGAAATAGCGCTTTTAGGCAAAATTATTATATTTTTTGGAGTAGGTTTTGGTTTGAGAATTACTGGTGAAGTCGAAGGAGTTTGTATTGATTTATTAGGTATAATTTGAATAGGTGGGGTTAATTGTGAGTCTTTTTGCTCTAGTTTTTGTTCTTTTTTTTTAATATTTAAATCACTATCTTTAAAATTTTCATTTGATTTTTTATCATTTTCTAAATTTTGTAAAATTAGTGTTTCAGAAATTTCCTTGTCAGATTTTTCCGAATTTACAAGCGAAGGAGCAAAAGTGTTAGCCTTGATATTTTTTTGGCTACCCTCAGTTTGATTTAAAGATAAGGTAGAATTATGCGAACTAAAATAAACCCCTACCCCAATAGAACCGGCGGCGATAGGAACAAGACTTAGAACTACTTTGAAAGATTTTTTCATTATTTTGCCTAGATAAACTTAAGATTTTTTAGGAGCTGGGCTATTGGGTTGAGCCTCAATTCACTCATCGCTATTTATGTTTGTCTCATCGATAATAAACACATGGCCACCTGTTGTTCTATTAAAAGCGCCTATTTCTGGAGTTTTAGTAATTGTTAAAACTTTTTGAAGTTCTTTTCTTCAATTTTGGCGAGCAGTATGGGATCTTGCACGCGATGGATAAAAATGAGCGTAATTATTTTCCCAAAAGATATATAAAAATCCTGCTTCTTCTTCAGTTATTGGTGTTTTTGGGAATCTTTCTTTAAAAAGTCTCATTTGGTAGTTCTTTTTAAAAACATATTTATAAAGATTCTTTTTTGCTTCACGATATTTCTGAGCATTATCGCCTACTGAAGATTTCAATAATATTTTTAAATCTTCTTGTAATTTATTAATGATTTCATCAACTTCACGCTCTGATTCGGTTGTTGCAGGAGAAATTGAACCGGATGATGTTGGCTTGGAAATATCACTTTGGATTTGGGTTTTAGGTTTAGGAGTATCTTCTTTGTGCTCAACTTTTGGAGTTTCACTAATAACGATAACTTCAGGAGTTTCTACAATTTTTGGTGCTAAAACTGGTTTTACATCTTCATTAGAAACTACAGGAGAAACTAATGGGGTTGAATCTTGAATTTTCTCTTCAGTCTGAGTTGGTTTTTGCTTAATTATGACAACTTTTTCAACAATTTCAGAAGATTTTGATGGGGACTTTTCTAAATTTGTTTCCTTTTGGGGTTCTAAAACTGAAATAGAGGAATCTTTACTTTCACTAGTTTGAATTTTACTAACTGAAACAGCTTTTTTTGTTTCATCAACTGGTTTTTTGACGGGTTGGGGAAATAGGATTTTTGGTTGTGTGTCTGATGAATTTTTTGGTAGTTCAGTTTTATTATTAGAAAAAATTATTTTTGGTGTTTTGGTTTTTTTAGTAACTTTAATAGGCTCAGATTTTTGAGAATCTTCTAAGACTTCCGGACTTTTTAGAACAATAGTTTCATCATTTTTTACAATTTCCTGGGTTGATAATTCTTCAGAATTTTGGTTTAATTCAATATTTTGTGAGTCAGAAAGTGGCGAAAAACGGGTTTCAACTTGAAGTGTTTGACGCGCTAAAGTTGTATCATCCAAATTAGAAATAGCATTATTAGAAGTCAAATAAATAGCTGTTCCTGCTGAGCCTGCAACAACTGGAACTAATCCAAAAACCAATTTTAAAGATCTTCTCATATTTCGCCCCTAAAAATTAAAACCAACGCCAATAATTTATAATAATACCACGAATATAAAATTATTTGAAAAAATAAAACAGGAATGATCTAGCTCATCCTGTTTATTTGATTTACTATACTTATTAATTATAAACAAAAAATTTAAAAAGGCAAGCAAAACCTGAAAATTTATTTATATCAGTTCTTCAAAGTATTAAAATATTTCTAACTTGAAAAATAAAACACAATTATAATAATGCAATATTTTAACTTCTTTTAGTCTACAACTTAAGGATATTTTGGTATTTTTCAGATATAACTTATTTGTTAGTGAAAAAAATTTTTTTACCATAGACGGCAATAATTTTAGCCATATTAAAAAAATTGGCTATTTTTGTGTTATAATTTAATATAACTTGTGAGGTGAATTATGAAAAAAATATATCCAAAGAAATGGTTTTTAGGAGTTTCTTTGAGTTTAATGCCGATTATTTTTTTTATTGCAGCTGCTTGTGGGCAAAATGACGGTAGCAAAAACATTGATTCAAATGAAGATAATGATTCAGGGTCAATAATTAAACAAAACCCTAATCCGCCAGAAGAATTAGGTGGAAATAAAACTAAAGGGCAGGGTGATTCTACGCCTTTTCTTGAAACACAAAAAGGCAAAATTGAATCAGATACTTTTAAATTAATCCAAGAAACAGAAGAACAAAAAGAAAAAATCAAAGAAACAGAAGAACAAGCAAAACAAATTGAGGAAAAACAAACAGAAATAAACAAAGAACTTGATAAAATTGAACAAAATCAACCTTCAACTGATGAACAAGAAAGTGCTAAAATTTCAGAAAATATCAAGAAAGAAAAAGAAAAACTAGAAATTGAAAAGGAAAAATTAGAAAAACAAAAAAAGGAACAAGAAGAAAAACTACTTAAAGAAAAAGAGCGCCTTTCAAAACTTGAGGAAGAAAAAAGACAAAAAGAACTAGAAAAACAAAAAATAATACTTGAAGAAAATAAACTTCGTATTCAAACAGTCAATGATTTAAATGCTGTTTTAGCAAAAATTCCAAATTCTTTAGAAATAGCCGAACTGGAAAAAAAGTCGTCAAATAATGTTGCAACTGTACTTTATCGTTATAAGCAAAAATCTTCAACTTTTCATTATGAAAATTTTGTAAAAAAAATTGATAACTTTGACGACCAAAATTATACAATTAGCTTTAGTTTTCCTTTTGATGTTAAAACTGTTGAAAATAACAGCGATAATAATAAAGGAAGGCTAGAAAATGTTGAACTTTCAGTATCCAAAAAGGGTTCAAACACAAAAGTAACAAAGCGAGTGAACCTTTTTTGAAATTTAGAACAATCAAAACAAATTCAACAAAATGAAGAGCCAGAATTATACCAAAAAGAATTACGACCTGTTTTTAGCAAAATAAGTCCTTCAATTTTGGCATACGGCTTAGTCAATGCTGATAATGAAGCAGTTTTAAATTCAGTACTTTTTGGTGATTTTAATGCTGCATTTAGCGAAGTTTCACTTTCAGTTGGCCTTAAAGATGAATTTTTAGGGATAAAATCACTAAATGATGAGGAAAAATTTTCCTTTGATATTATAAGCGCAACCCCTGACGATGAAAATGGGACTTTAAAAATTCAAGTCAAAAAAACAAAATTTAAAGAGCAAAAAGAACAAATTGGTGATCTTCAAGAATTTACTTTTTCCAATTTAAAGAAAAATAATAAAAATATGGCTGAATTTGAATTTGAGATTGACAAACATAAAGTTTGGCCTCAAATAAGAGAAAAAGGAATTTTCAAGGACAATAGACATAATAAAGACCAACTATCAGAGGTTCAAAAAGGACGAATAGCTAAAATAATTTTTGAGAGCCTCTATTTTAAAATAAAAAACCCCGATCCTGAGGTTCTTTTAAAGGAATTTTTAGTCAAAGATCATATTAAAAACAACAACTTTTTCCCTTATCCACAAATTATTGCCCTAGAATGAGATGACATGATAAATGATGGCCATAAAAAAATTGCACTCAAACTAGAAGATAAAAAGTTAATTTACAGTTTTAAACTAAAATATGCTAATCTTTTACCAAATTCAACGATTACTCCTCAAGATCAAACACTCCAATTTTCAGATTACAAAAGCACTGAAATTAAAGGCGAAATTCCCCTTGATCAATTTTTAATTTAAATAAAATTTTATGATTTTAGCAACAAAATTATCCTATTATTTTAGAACAACAACTAATAAACTAGATGTTAAAACCCTTTGATTTAGATGATAATTTGTATTCTAGGCACATTTTTTAATAATTTTGGCAAAAAACCAGCTGAGTTTGCCAGTTTGATGAGATAATCTTAAAAAAGTGTCCTGGTTTAGTTTTTAACTTTTTTGGCGAAAAGTTAATTACCTATTTTTTCCCTGAGTTTACAAGTTTGTGGCAAAAAACCAACGTTGGATTTAATTAAAAAAAAACTTAATTTTTTAGATAATTAAGGTTTACAAAAGTTCGAATTTATTCGAATTTTTTAACATTATTTGGTCTAAATAGATTAAAAATTTTAATTTTTGCTAAAAATAATTAGTCTAAAACATGAATAAAATCTTTGCATTTTTAAACTAGTGCAAAGATTTTATCTTAAATATGCATTAATAAAGGAGCGTTTGATTTCTTCACGAGCTGGTTTTCCTAAAGGGCTAGTCAATTGAGAATTGTTATAAACAGCAAGACCTTTAAGAATTATAGAAGCATTTGACTTTTGACTTTGAGTTGAAACTGATTCGCCTGAGCTATTATCGGTTGTCATTTTTTCAGGATTAGGCCCGATTTGAGATCAATCAAGATTGAAAAAATTAGGAAATGGGGTTCACACTTGAGTTAAATGATTTATATTATAAATTGTTTTGGCATTTAAACTAACTGAGGATGGCGAATTTAGTTGATTATTTGACGAAGAATAAGCTGTAATTTCAAAAGATCAAGGGGTTTTAATAATTTCAAGGAGAATATCTTGGTCTTGCTCAATTATTGGAATAATGTTTTGACCAACAATTGGTGAGGAATTTTGAAGTTCCTGTGAAAAAAAACGGCTTTCATCGGTACGATTTGCAATTTCCATTAATGGGCGATATTCAGAATTAGGCGGAAAACCAGTAGAATTTTCGTTTATATCTGCCGAAAAAAACCTATTTTTTATATTTCAAGAATTAGGACCAAGAACAACAGCTTGTTTTTCTTTTAAAGAAGTTAAAAATGATTCTAATCCTAAATGTAGCGAATTTTGACCTTGGCGAGAATGATTATTATACGATTTAAAATTTTCAACTTGTTGAAAATCAAAACCAATAACATATTCATCAATTTTTGCATCAACCTGTTTGGCATCTATTGAAGGACTGGAATTAATTTCTACTTTATTACCTACAATTTTTCCTTCAATTGATTTTGATTTTTCAACATATTTAGATCTTGCAACTTTTTGAATGAAAAGTCCACTGCCATTTGAATCTGAAAGTAAATAATGCTTTTTATAATCGTTAATATTTTTTGGTCTAAAGGCAAAATAAACAACGCCTGAATTAACTCGCGAAAACGGGGCGGGGTTTGTTTTTGGCGCTTCAGATGAACTAGAAGTATTCTCGGTTTTTAGCGAATTATCTATAAATTTAAAGGCTTTTTTGATTTCAAAACCATTGTGGGTTGACTTATTTTCTATATAATTACTATTCTCGAAATTAATGTCATTATCAGATAAGTCTTGAATTTTTAGTGTTTCGGTTGGTGAAGTTTGTGAAAAACTAGCTTTTCCATCAAGGAAAAAGGTTGGATAAAATTTGGAAGCAACATCAAAGGCGCTCTGTTGTGAACTTAAAACATTATTAATCTGGATTTTTGAGGAGGCTAATTTTTCGTTGTTTTTAGTAGAAACCAGCGAAAATTCAATAACAAAATTATCACTTTGTTTTTCAAAATTTATTTCTGGTTTGACATCAAGTGAAATAAAATTACGCTGTAAATTTAAAGCTTTTCAGATAGACTTTCCTAAAGTTAATGGTTGATTTTTATTTTCATTTTCACTTTTGCCATCACCTGAATCTGAAAAAGTTTGGGCTTGAATGGCTTGAGATTTTGAAATTTCTATTAACTCATTTTTATACTTTTCAAGCGAATCTTTGGTTGGATTTTTACCAAAATCAAGCAAATAAAGCTGACTAACTAATTTTGCATCAGGATTTTTGGTGTCAATTTGATTAGATGATTGCTTAATTTCATTAAATATTTGAACTAATCTATCCGAACTAAGTGCTGGCGTATTTGAAGCTTTTGGCAGAGAAAAATCTTGTAATTGAGTTTGAGGTAAATTCTTTGCAAAAATACGTGAAAATTCGTTTAGATCAGGTTTGATATCAGTGTCAAATTTAAAATCTAAGACTTTTATAAATTTTTGTTGGTCTCTTTTTGTTAAGGTTCCGCTTAAATTTAAACGAACTTTCCCGTCTTTAATTAAATTTAGGCGATCTTGCTCACTGATTTCAGACAAATCCTTAAGAATAACATCTATATTTACGATATAATTTTTTAATTTATTAGTATTTAGACTAAACTCGTTGCTAGTGTAATTAAATAATTTTGAAAAATTTTTTGGAAGTGAGGTGTTTGTTTTATCATCTTGAGTTGAATATAAATATGATCCAAGTGACAAATTTTTGCTAACAAGATTTTGCTGGATTTCAGGTTTTAATTCTATTTCAGGAATTAACTCATCATTTAGTCAAGATTTTACTTCAGCTTCAATTTCTTGATCAGTAGCAATCCCTTTTATTTCCAGTTGAATTGGAGTTTTTTTATCACCGTCAATTAAATCAAAATTAAGATAATTTTTCCGATTTTCAGAAAAAAAACTAAGATTATTGTCAACAATTGTTGGTTCAAGAGTAAGACCATCGCGAATAAAGGACGGATTTCCTAAATTATTTATAAAATTATAACTTCCCTTAAGGGCTAAAAGCGCTTTTTCAAATGCAATAAATTTTTGGCTTTCTGTCTCTTGAAACGCGCTAAAATTAGCTTGAATTTTAGTTTTAAATTCAGCAAAGCTAATTAAATTTTTTGAATCTATATTAATTGATGACTTTTCTTCATCAATTTCAAATTTAGAAAAATCAGCAGCAACTTTATTTTCCTCAGCAAAATTTTTGATATCAACTGCTTTTGAAAAAATTTGGTTGTCACTTTTTGACTTTAAAAATAAAACAATATTTTTTATCGAATTTCCACTAACTTGCGCATTTATCAAATCATAACTAATTTGAAATTCATTTTCATATAATTTGTCAAGATCTATTAATGATAAAAGGTCAAAATTATAAATTTTGCTTTTTGCCAAATTTAGTGCAGTAAATGCGGTTAAATTTTTAAAATTATCTTTAACTGTCAAATTATCAAACAAACCGGCTAGCCCATTTTTAAAAGGATTTTGTTCTTGATCTAAACTCAATGTTTGAATTTCTTCATTTAATTGTTGATAGTAGGAACGATTATAAGAATAAATTCCTAAGGGAATTGAAATAGCAAGCCCACTAACTAATGTTAAAGATGAAATTCCGATAACTATATTTGATGTTTTATTTGTAAAATTTTTAAAATTGAAAAACTTTTTCATTTTGACCTCGTTAGTTTGTTTGTTGATTTTGAGCGGAAGACTGTGAATTAATTGATTTTTTTACTGAAATTTTTAAACTGCGTGAGGCTAAAACTTCGGCTTGATTTGTATTATTTTGGCCAGAAGTTTGGGACTGAGAATTTTTATCAAGAATAGAAACTGTTAGTAAAAAATTTATTGTATCTGTTTTTATTGAATTTTCAAAGCTGGGGAATATATCAAATTTTAGTTCGACATTTTGTAATGATTTTGAAAAATAATCTTTAATATTTTTCAAATTATTAAGATTGATCTCCAATGATGAAGTTTGTGAATTTTGTGAATTTTGATCAGCAGCCTGTCCAGTTGTACTAGTTTGAGCCTGACTAATTTTGTTAAATGTTTCATTATTTACTTCAAAATTCAATAATTGAGAAGGAATTGAGTCTGCTAGTGAATTAAGTTTTTCTTGATTTGAAACTTTTGGATCAATTTTTTCAGTAGAAAGATTAATTAAAATTTTTCTAACAGGTGTTTGAAGGGAAAATTTATTAGTCCTTTCGTCCCCAATGTTGTAGTAAAAATTTAGGGTTAAATATTCATAATTTTTACTATTTGTTAAATTTTGTGGAGCATCTGCGGGTTGTTGAGATGGTTGAGATGGTTGAGATGGTTCAGTAGTTTGTTCAGTCTGTCCTTCACTTTGTTGTTCAGATTTAGGCTGCTCTGTTATTTTATTAATTTCTTGATCAAGAGTGTGCTTTGAAATTTCATTACCTTTTCTAAAAACTATTTCATAATATAGATTTGAATCTATTTTTTCTCATGCCAAAAAATTACTCAACTGGGCTGATTTTAAATAAAAAGCTAATAAAACATCAGCAAGTGTAAAAAACTTAACACTTTGTTTGTAATTTTCCTTTATTTGATTAAGATCAAAATTAGTCTTAGATTCGTTAAAAATTTCTTGATCTTTCAATGCGGCTAAAACTTCTGATGCTGATTTATCTTTCAAATCACCGATTTTATTTTTTATCGATTGGGGTAAAAATAATGTTGAAAAAAAGCCTTGATTAAAAACATCTTCAAAATGACTGTTAAAACTTAAAACTTGAATGTTTTTGTTATCAAGATTAATTTTTGCAGCTTTTTTAAAGATATCTTCTTGCAAATCATCATCAAAAAGTTGCAAAGAAGAACGATTTTGATTAAGAAGTCCAAAAGATTTAGCTAATTCAAAAAATGTTTTAGCAATTTTATTAGGATCTTGCTGAATATTGTTAGCAAAAAAAGCAGCTACATCAGATGGATTTTTAAAAAAAGTATTTGAAACTAATGAACTAACTGCTAAATTTTGAGATGAATTTGAGGAATTTATACTAGTTGTTGTTTGCAAGTTTTTAAAATGGAAAATATCGTCTAAAGTAGGAAGTAAAGTTTTACCTGATCAAGATTTAACTTTTGCCTCAAAATTATCAAAATTATAATTATAAGATGAAGGTAAACTCAATTTATCGGCCAAGGCTTTATAATCCTGTTTTAATATTAAATTGTCTAATTCTTCTTTATTTAGTGGTACTTTTGCAAAAACAGGTTCACCAAAAGTTGAGATAAATTGTGATAAATTGGCGCTTTTATTGTCAAAAAGTTGATTTTGTTGATAAATTATCCCTTTTTGTGTTCCAGGGATAAAAAAATTACCAAAACCACTAGAAGCAAAATTAGAATTTATAGGCAAACCAAAGCCTTCAATTCTTAAAATTAATTCCTTTTGATTAATAATTTCGTTTGAATTATCATTAAAAAAAGACTCATATAAGACAATTTTATAAGGTAATTCAACGATATATTTTCCGTTGTCATTTATTAGTTTTGCATTTGGTGTGTCAAAAATAAAATCAATACCTTGCTTATCTGAAGGGATTGATTTATTAAAATTAGCAAAATCTAAAGATAAATCTTGAACTAACAGCGAATTTATCAAGTCTTTAATACCTGAATTTTTCAAAAAAGGGTTGGATTCAAATTTTATTTTTGCAAAAAAATCAAAAGGATTTTGCTTGCTTATAGCAAGTTTTGTATCTTTTTCCTCTGTATTATAAATTAATGGTTTTAATTTGACATTTGCAAAAAACTCATTAACATCCAAAAATATTGATTTTTTATCTTTGGATTCTAGGTTTATATTGATAATTTTATTTCCATTAATTTCAAAATTATCGCCTAATTGATCAAGTGCCGATTGAGTCAAATTGGTCTGCAAAAACATTGTCGCAATATTGTTTTGAACACTAACAAATTGATTGGTTGCGGCATCTTTTGCAAAATTTATATCGAAAATTCGCTCATTTTTATTAGGAATTAAATTTTCTTTTGAATTTCTAACAGAAGAAATTAAATCAGTAAATTTTGGAAAAATTTGAGCTAAATTTTCTTCAACTTGCGAAGAATTTTCACTAGAATTAATTTTAGCGGCAAAATCTAAAGCTCGATATAAATGATTTTTAACTAAATCCGAATTTTCCTCAGAAAAATTTGATACTATCGTATTAAAATTAGAGATTGCTTCTTCTATTTTTTCTGTAATTTTTTGTAATGCAAAGTTAAAATCTGCTTTCAAAAACTTTCTAGAATCATAAAAAGAAACAGGAGATAAAACAAAATCTGAATATGCAGATTCTTGGTCAGTTATTTGCTGTCTTGCTCTAAATTTAATAATAAAATTTTGATTTAAATCATCAAAATTTAAATCAACAAAGTCAAAAACTGGCGAACTAGTTTTTTGATTTTGCTGTGCAAATTTAACAAGTTGTTTTGAGTCTTGGCTAAAATAATAAGGAATCAAGTAATCATCAAGTTTAATAGTATTTTTAAGAGTATTTCCGTCAAATAATAAACTTTTGATTGCTAAAAAATCGCTATTTTCGCTTATTTTTTCAGGATTAAATGCAACATATTTTACTTTCTTTACAAATTGTTGGACTTCTTCGCGTGGATGTTTTCCGTTATATTTAAATGTAAAGCTAATTCCGGCTGCTATTCCAACAAAAGCTAATCCTGTGAGAAAAGAAGACAAAATTAATACTTTTCTTTTATTTTTTTTAACTTGGGCTACAAAACTTGATGAATTCATACACCACTCCTAAATTTTAATAAATTATAGCATATTTTGCCTTTTTGGCTAGAACTGCTGCTATTATTAATTTTATGATTAAAAATAAAAACAAATTTATTTTTCAAACATAAAATAAGAAAATTAGCAACTTTTTTGGTTAATTTGCTAAAAAAGTAAATAAAATTTTGCTTTTGCTTTAGTAAGTTATGCTATAATTTTACCTTATTTAATTTAAATCTCTTTTTTATTTTAATATTTTAAAACATAAAAACTCTTAGATCATGCCAAACTCACTTAATTTAATATCACTTTTAACTAAAAGAATTACTGATTTTTTATCTATCTACGGTTTTGAACACATTAAATCTGATGAACTGACAACTTTTGAGAAAAATTTTGTAAAGCTAAATATTGACAAATCACACCCTGCTTTTGACCCAACACAAAGTCTTGTTTTTGATAGTCAAAATTTGTTGGCCACTCATAAAACTGGCGTTTCAATTGAAGCAATTGCAAAATATCCTAATCAAGAGCGAGCTTTTTTTTCTTTTGGAAAAGTTTTTCGAAACGACGAAGAAGACTCAACTCATTCTCATCAGTTTAATCAATTAGATTTAGTTGCGACCGGAAAATACACTGTCTCACATCTCAAAGGATTGCTTAGTGATTTGCTTGAATTTGTTTTTGAAACAAAATTAGAAACCCGTTTTCGCCCATCATATTTTCCATTTACACAACCTTCTTTTGAAGTAGATATTTTTTATCAAGGGCGTTGAATTGAGGTTTTAGGATGTGGACTTTTACACCCAAAAGTTATGAAAAATGCTGGATTTACTGATAAAAATATTTGCGGAATTGCCGCTGGAATTGGAATTGAAAGACTAGCGGCTATTAAATTCGGAATAAGTGATATTCGTGAATTTTACAAAAATGATTTACGTTTTTTAAAACAATTTTGATAGGTAAAAAAATGCTTTTTTCATTAAGAAGATTAAAAAAAATAGCTAATATTGATCATATTAGCGACGAAAAAGTGATTGATGCTTTGATTAGTCTTAGTTTTGAAGTTGATAAAATTTCAAAACTAAACGAAATTTCCGGCATAAAATTCGGAAATATTCTTGAAGTTAAAAAAAATGAAAATGCTGACAATTTACTAATTTGTCAAGTTGAGTTTGACGACAAAATAAGACAAATTCAAACTGCAGCAAAAAATGTCCAAAAAGACAAGCAAGTTTTAGCTTTTGTTCCTGGTTCGACAAACGGAAAAATGACTTTTGAAGCTAAAAAATTACGCGGTCACATTTCTGAAGGAATGCTAGTTTCGGCTAGTGAATTAGGTTTTAGTTCTAAACTTTTAAGTCCAGAACTAGACCAAGGAGTTCTGGTTTTTGATCCAATTTTTGATCTAAAACAAAATCCACTTGAAATTTTAGAATTATCTGACCTAATTTTAGATATCAAACTTTTATGAAACCGGCCTGATGCAAATTCTTATTTAGTAATAGCAATTGAACTTGCTGCTTTTTTTGGAACAAAATTGGATTTGGTATTTGATAAACTAAATTTTGACAGCAAAAGCAAATCAAATTTAGAAATTTTTACTGAAAAATCTGAGTCAAAAGTTGCTGCTATTGAAATTGAAAAAGTTCCAAATCTTGGCTTAGTTGATATTTTTTTACTTTTAAAATCAGGGGTTAAAATTACTGATTTAAGCCAAAATTTTGCTAATTTTGTCTTAATTTACACTGGTCAGCCATCTTATTTTTTACAAACAAACAAAGATCAAAACCAGATTAAATTAATTTATCAAGATACAAAATTACCTGAAATTCAAAATTCATTTGCTACTTTTCAATTTTGAAATAATGATGAACTAATATTAATTCCTGAAATATTTCAAAAACCAATTGACAAAGATCAAAATTTATACTTAATAATGCCTAAATTTGACTCAGCAAAAATTAGGCAAATTAATCATAATTTTAATTTAAGCAGTCCCTCAGCAAGACAATTGGCAAAAAATTACAGTCAAGGAACAACACTTTTAAGCTTGATTTTTTTAGAATTTTTCCTTGAAAAACACGGAATTAATTTTTCTGCGCCAATTAATTTTGACAAAAATCAATTTAGCCAAACACCTAGCATTAATTTTGGACTTCAAGAGGTTCAGAATATTTTAGGAATCGAACTTGAGCAAAAAGATTTTGAAAAAATTAACCTAATTCTCAAAAAAATCTATTATAATTTTAATTCTGACAGTTTTTTAGCACCGTTTTATCGTGTTGACATTGAATTTTTTGCCGATTATGCTGCCGATTTTCTTAGATTTTATGGACTTGAAAAATTAGGAAACAAAAAATTAGCTAAAGTAGAACAATCAATTTCTGTTATTGATCCAAAACCAATTCAGCTAAAAACTTTAGGTTATTTTGAAGCTAATTCATTCCTTTTAATTTCCCAATCAGAAAATTTTAATCCATTAAATTTAAAAACTCAAACCTTATCAACTTATACATCCCAAGAACATACAACAATTAGATATTCACTTGCTTGACAATTAGCAAAAATTGTAAAATATAATGTTAAGCGAAAAATGAATGATATTAGTCTTTATGAAACAGGCTCTGTCTCTGAGAAATATCAAGTTTTTGCCATGGCTTCGACAGTTTATAATCTTGAAACTCTAAAAGATCATTTAAAAATTTTATACAGTGATAAGTTTAGTTTTAAGCCTGCCCAATCTGAGTTTCTAAATCCATCAATGTCCCAATTTATTTATTGAAATAATATTTTAGTTGGCTGAGTTGGGCAAATAAGTGAAAAATATGATTACCAAAACATCAATTTTCTTGAAATAATTGTTTCAAAAATTGATTTTGAACATAAAAATAAACCTGTTAAGTTCGAACCATACGATAATTCGCAACTTAAATATCGAGATATTACGCTATCTTTAGAAAAAAATGATATTCCTGACACTTATTTAGATGTTATTAAAAAAATTCCAGAAATTTTTTCAATAAAATTAAAAGATTATGTTATAATTAATAATCGCCAGAAAATTACTTACAGAGTAACTGGAACTGACAAGGTTTGTCAGGAAATAGATAAATTTTATAAATAATTTCTTCTATTTTTAAAGGAAAAAAATGGCTATAGTTCCGAAGCGAAAAACCTCAAAACAAAGAAAACATAAACGAAATTCTCATTCAGCATTAACATTGCCAAACCTTGTGAATTGCAGCAATTGTTCTAATAAACAATTACAACATCATGTTTGTCAATTTTGTGGATTTTATAAGAATCGTAAAGTTATAAATTTCCGCGCAATCAATGATAAACATTAACAAGAAAATTTTTAAAAAATTTTCTTGTTAAAATAAAATTTTATAGTATAATTACTTTTGGTTTTATTTTGCCGATTTAGCTCAGCGGTAGAGCAGCTGGCTGTTAACCAGTTGGTCGCAGGTTCGATCCCCGCAATCGGCGCCATTGGCCCGTTGGTGAAGCGGTTAACACACATGGTTTTCATCCATGGATTCACGGGTTCGAGTCCCGTACGGGTCACCAAAGTTTGGAAGATTAGCTCAGCTGGGAGAGCAACGCCCTTACAAGGCGAAGGTCAGGGGTTCAAGTCCCTTATCTTCCACCATTAGCCACTTTAGCTCAGCAGGCAGAGCAGTCGCCTTGTAAGCGAAAGGTCGTAGGTTCGATTCCTATAAGTGGCACCAACTTTTTAGATAGAGTTTCTAAGTTATGCGCGCAAGTGGTGAAATGGCAGACACGCTAGATTTAGGCTCTAGTGCCTTCGGGCGTAAGGGTTCAAGTCCCTTCTTGCGCACCAACTTAAGATCAACTTTTAGTTGATTTTTTTATTTTTATAGTAATGGTTACATTCCTTTATAAGCCAAAAAATATTAGTTCTGCGACTTTTTTAAGAAAATGAGCAAAAATAAACTCAATTAAAAAAGCAGGTCACTCAGGAACTCTAGATCCTTTTGCATCTGGTTTGTTATTAGTCGCTACTGATGATGATACAAAATTATTACCTTATTTAGATCAAAAAAACAAAACTTACATTGCGCAAGTTAATTTCGGTTTTTATTCAACAACTTTTGATATAGATGGGGAAATTTTTGCCTGTAAATCCACAACTTGAGTCACAAAAACAGCGCTCGAGTCCAAATTGCTAGAATTAGAGCAACAAGAATTACAGGTTCCGCCAATTTATTCAAGTAAAAAAATTAGCGGCAAACGTGCTTATGAATATGCGCGAAATGGTAAAGATATAGAATTAGCGCCTATTAAAATAAAAATATCTAAAACCATTTTATTAGAATTTAATGAAAAAAAACAAATCGCAACAATACTCTGAGAAGTTTCAAAAGGTTGTTATATTCGTTCACTGGCTAACGATTTAGGTAAAATGCTAAAAACCGGTGGATATTTGTCCGAATTAGAACGTGTTAAAATCGGTAATTTTGATTTTTCATTTGTTAATTTGCCTTTGAAAATACAGAATTTTCTTGATTTTCCGCAAATTTTGCTTAATTCAGATCAACTTATTGAACTTTTTCAAGGTAAAAAAATTAATTATTTTACCAAAGACAGCGAATTTATTCAGCTTGTTTTTGATGAACATTTGGTTGGTTTTGGCAAAATAATTAACAATGAACTAATACCAACAAAAATTTTTGGTAACAAAGTTAAAAACTTAATAAAAATTTAGGCTTATAATGAATAAATTTAAAATTTTTGCAACAGATATTGATGATACAATTGTGCCCCATGGTGGTCAAGAAATTCCCGAAAAAATAAACCTGCTTTTTTCAAAATTAAAAGAAAAAAATATTATCACAACTTTTGTAACCGGGCGTGATTTTGTCACAATTGGGCAATTAATTAATGCAAAAAATGTTGATTACTTCATTGGAGCCAACGGTGCTTTCATTTTTGATTTCAAAAAAAAGCAAATGATTTATGAAAATCCTATTAGAATCAGTGATTTTTTAAAAATTGTTGAGTTTTTCGATCAGCACAAAATTCGCTACATAATTATGGACTCTGAGTGAATTTATACCTCAAACTACTTTCCCAAACATTCTTCAAAGTTTTTAAGTCCGTATTTTGATCGAATGAAGCCGTTAAAAATGTGTAATTTTAAGAATAATTTCCACATTTTTACAGTTGTTGATGATCAGGATACAACTTCTGAAATACAGTTAAAATTTGAAGAATTTGCCGAAAAAAATAATCTAAATGTTAGCGTTAGTTCGAGGTGATCATGAGGATTTTTCATTGGTGCAAAAAACGTTGACAAAATGCAGACTTTGGAAATTCTTGCAAAAATGAATAATGTTGAAATTCACGAAATTATTGCCTTTGGTGATTCACGAAATGACACTAAAATGTTAAAAAATGTCGGCTTTGGTGTTGCAATGGAAAACTCAACAGTTCCAGAGGTAAAAGAAGCTGCAAAAGATATTGCCCCACCTGTCGATTCTTTTGGTGTTTATCTTAAAGCAATAGAATTAAACATAATTGATTAAAATGACAAAAGTCTTTTATTATCCAAGCTCAAAATTTGATTTTGCTGATCCTGTTTTTGTTCTAGGTGGATTTGAATCATTTCATTTAGGTCATCTTGAACTTCTTAAAAATGCAACAATTTTAGGGCAAAATGTTATCTTAATGCTGATTAGAGATCCATCGAAACTACCAAAAAATACAGGCAAAAATTTCACTGACCTTAATGCTCGCATTCAAATGATGGCTAATTCAGGAGTTGAAAATATTTTAATTTTTGACTTTGATTCCAAAATGCAAGAACTTGAGGGGCAAGAATTTATTGAAATTTTTTTAAATTATGGCACTAAATTTTTTGTTGTTGGAAAAAATTTTAGTTTTGGCAAAAACGCTAGTTGAAATTCGAAGAAATTGCAAAATTTCTTCCCCAAAACTAAAATTATTGATCATTTAGCCGAAAACAATAAAAAAATTTCAACAAAAAATTTAAAACTTTTTCTTGAATTTGGTGACTTTGAAAATTTAAATAAGTTTTTGCCTTCAAATTTTTTAGTTAGCACTTCAATTAGCCCAGAAGGAAAATTTACTTGAAACTCAGGATTAATTTGTCCTGCTTCAGGTATTTATCTCGGCTATTTTGTTAATGTAAATGAAAATATAAAATTTCCGGTCATTATTCATATAGAATTTGATAGTACAACCGGAAAAGTTCATTTTTTTGAACACCCAAATACACATTCAGGTTTTCTTGAGATTATCAAGCAAATTCGCCTTATTTATTCACGAAAAAACAATGTCTTGAAAGACCAAGACATTGAAAATGCAAAACACTTATTTAAAGAACATCATACAAAAATTAGTCAAATTTAGTTTTTTTATGTCAAACACGCATAAATTCGGTATATAAATCTGAGCGGTTAACATTTAGTTCTCTTTGAAGTTTTGTAATTAATAAGTCTGCCACAAAAAGTTGGGATATTTTTGCACCAATTGAAAAAAGACTATTATTTTGCTCTAAATTATCAACATAAACAACTTCTGAATATTGAGTTGGCTCAATTGAAATATTAGAAGTAATAAAAGTAGTATAAATTTGTTGTTGTTTTAATAATTTAGAAATCGTAAGTGCACTTTTTGAGGTCATAGAAGTTGAAAAAATAAATAAACAGGTATTCATAGGCGAATCAACTCAGGCAGCTATATCAGTGATTGAATTAGCCCTAAAAGCGTTTAAGTGTAAATTTCTTAAATTATGTGCAAATTCAGTTGCAGCAACTACGGATGCACCAGCGCCAAAAACAATAATTTTATCCATTTTTAACATCATATTAGCAATTCGATTAATTTGATTAACATCTAAAATTGCCAAAGTTTTTTCAATACTGTGAGCATAAAGAAGGTTTATGTTCTCAATTTCATCATTTTCATTATATAAATTGTTATCTTTATCGATTTTTAGTCATTCAATTACGAATTTTTTTAGTTCTTTAAAGTTATTAAAGCCAAGTTTTTTAGTTAATTGAGTAATTGTTCCGACGCTAATAAACAAAATTGCAGCAAGTTCGTTAATTGTCAGTTCCACAAACTTTTGTGGTTTTGTTTCTATGAAACGAATTATTAGTTTTTCAATATGTGTTAATTTAAAATTTTTCGAAATAGTAAGTACACTCATAATAATTTAATTATACTAAAAAAATAAAAAAAATTATATAAATTTTATAAATTTTTATACTATTAAAAAAATTTATAAAATCAAGGGATAAAACTCCGAAAAAATTATTTTCAAACACAATTATAAAGTAAATTTAGCACAATTTTTTATATTTCATTAAAAAGTTTGTCTCACATTTTATGCTTCAACCTTAATTTTTATAAATTTAATATCAGCAAACCATTTTTTCACAAAATTTTCTAAGCTAAATTCACTTTTGGTATGATCTTCAGACTAAATTCACCAAAACCTTTACTCTTTTGGTATTCCTTTGCCTTTCTTTTTATAGGCAATTGATTTTATTCCTAAAAATTCGTAGTGTTTTTGAAATACGTACGTGGATACAAAATTTCCCTCATTTTTGTAAATCTTATATAGGGCGTCGCGGCCTTTTGCTTTTCGATTTAAAATGAAAGTTTTACGAATTCACTCAAGTAGTTTTTCATCATAAACTATTTCCTTTGGTGGTTTTTTCACCCTTATTTTTTCATAAATCGAAGTGCGATTAACATTTAAAATACTAGAAATTCTAGTGCTATTTTCGATTTTATCTTTATCTTTTTCTTGTTCTTGTTTTCGTTTTTTAAGCTCCTCAACAACAATTGCGTGCTTAATCCCTGATCTTCTAAGAACATTTTCCACTATTTCTTGATAAATTACACGATCATTTTCAGAAAGATCGTTAATTGTATATTTCTTTTTTGGTTTGCGTGGAGATTTGTTTTTACCACCAGTACTTATTGGACTCTTCATACCATTATTATAATACTTTTTTGCCAATTTGCTATCAAATTATTACCATATATATGCAAATTTCATTCTTTATTCACATTTTTACTTTTTCATTTATTTTGTAAATTTGTCTAAATTTTTCTTAAAAAGGTAAAATTCAATTTTTAATTCTTTAGTTTCAGCAATTTTAATGTATTTAAACTTCTCTTCAACTGCGAATTTGTATTGTTTCATTTTGACACACCTTTTTTTCGAATGCGTCTAAAATTAGTATTCTAACTTAAACAATTGAGAAGATCAATTTAAAAATAAGGACCTAGAACTTTGAACTTTCCCAAATACACCAGAGAAATTTTACAAATCAGTATTTAACGACAAACAAGAACCCTACTGAAAAAAAGGTTTTAGGGTTAGGGAAGTCAAATTCTAACAAGTTAATTATTGCATGCAATTTTGAAACCCAGGCTATAATAAATAATAAGCAATAAGTAGGAAAAAAGTTATTTAATAGACGTTGCATGTAAAGAGCATATAAGCAAAGTCGAACTGACAAAATAGAAATAGACCGCATCCATCCACCTATTAATAACAAAATATTTACTTTAATAGTACTAATTTTGACCTAAGTACTATTAAAGTATGTTTTGACTATCTAGTTAATTTAAGAGCTACACAAAAATAAATATATTTTTTTCATAATTTAAAGAATTTTAATGATTTTTCGTGAGTGTTTATAATTTTGTGTTTTAAATTTTTATGGATTTTTCAAATAGAAATCTAATTTAATTTTAAATTGTTTAACAGACTACGGAAAATAATTTCTAATTGTTTTTAATTATGCGGCAATTTCTTACCTGCCTTTGTCATTTTAGATGCGTTTTGGAGTGTTAAATAAGTTATTTTTGAAAGGTAATTTACACTTTGAATTCCGGCTTTTATTTTTGTATTTTTCCTAATTAATTTATTCACTAATTCAATTGAATTTGTCGTATAAATTGCTTGCCTCAATTCATATGGATATTTAAAAAATATCGTTAATTCAACGAAATTTGCATACCAAGACTCGATAATTGAAGGATATTTTTGTCCTCATTTTTTCGCAAATTAATCAAGATTTTGCATAGCAGATTCTTGATAAATCTTTTTCATATCAAAGGCAAACTGTTTTTTGACCTTGTTAGAAACTTTTAAAGTGAGTTTCTAATTTGGTGAACAACACATTTTAACATCTGCTTGTGGGAAAACCGCTTCAATTGCTTGACTAATTCCGCTTAGATTATCACAAGAAATTATTAGAACATTTTGCAGCCCGCGAGTTTTTAGTTCGCTAAAAACATCAAGTCAATTACTTGCTGATTCGCTATTTTTAATCCAAAATCCCAGTACTTTTTTATTGCCTTGCCGATCAATTGCGAGAATAAAATAAAGTGATTTTTCGACAAAAACGCCGTTTTCTTTGACATTAAAAAACATCTCATCAATGGACAAAATTGGATAGGAATTCTCAATTTTTTGCGATTTTCACTTTTCAATTTCAGGTAATAATTTGTCAGTAATTGAAGAAATTCAGTCGTTACTTATTTCTTTTTTATAGATATTTTTTATTGTGTCAACTATATTTTCATATGACATCCCTGATGCAAAAAGTGAAAAGACTTGCTCTTCGATATCACCTAAATTTTTTTCGTATTTACCGATGAATTTGTTCTCAAAAGTGCCATTTCGATCTCTTGGTATTTTTAGACGAATATTATTACTATTATAATTCACAGTTTTGACCGAAAACCCGTTTCGCTTATTCGGTTTATGTACGCCTTTTTTACTTCGGTTGCGTGTTTCATAGCCTAAATGTTGGCTTAATTCCGCCCTTAAGAGCGTCTCAACAAAAGTTTTAAACATATGCGAAATTTCGTTGTTAAAATCTTCTTTTTTTAATTTTTTATAGTCAGCATATTTGCTAGCAATTTTTTTAGCTTCTAACTCAAACGGGGATAAATTTTGTTGCTGTTTTTTCATATTTTGCTCCTTTAGATAAATTTTATCAAAAAAAATTTACATTAGAACACAAAATACTTAATATTCCCGAAATTGATGGGCAAAAAGCTTCTTTTTTTGCTTGATAAGGTAAAAAATTTTTTCTATTTTTGTGCACTGTCATTTTTAAAATTTTAGACAAAAATCGAATTTTTCAACTAAATTTTGGTCTAAATTATGCAAAACTAACAAGAGTGTAATATCCTGCTCAAGCAGTCAATTTATAAGATTATTAATATTTGATTTGTCAAGATTTGAAAAACCTTCATCGATAATTAATATTTTTTTTGTTTCAAAAACATGACTTGCAAAATTAATTAACTGTTTTTGCCCAACTGATAGATCTGTTTTTTCTTGGTAATTAATTAAATTTTTGTCTTTTAGGTCATTTAAATTAACTAAATTAATTAAATCATTGATTTTTTCAAGATTAGTTTTTGAATAAAAACTAATATTTTCGGCTAAATTACCCTCAATTAAGGTCGGACTATTATCAATAAAACTTATATTTTGAATAATATTTTTATCAGAAATTGTTTTTAAATTAGTTGAATTGAAAAGAATCTCACCTTTATAATCACGCTCGATACCCATTAAAATCTTTAAAAACGTCGATTTTCCAGAGCCATTATCGCCTTGAAGCAAATATTTTTTGCCACCGATAATTTCAAAATTAATATTTTCTAACACCTTTTTGTCTTCATAGTCAAAATTCAAGTTTTTAACGCTAATTTTATGAATTTTTTCTGTAAAATCATCAAAATTCAAGTTTGTTTTAGGCTTATTTTCATTTAATTTAGAATCTTTAAATTGCTTTTTTAGTGATAAATATTGAACACTCACAACAATAAAGGTGTTAAAATTACTGATAAATAACTGATTGGCACTATTGATAGTTACCAAAGCAATAATTGTTGATGCTGGATTTTCATAATAAATTCCTAAAAAAATGATTACTAAATCCGTTAAAATTAAAAATAATTTGCGAATTGTTAAATTTATATTTGTATTAAATTGATCCCACAATCTATATTTTCTTTGCATAAAACTTGCGTTTTTTGATGTTGGTGTTAGGATTTTTTTTAGTAAATGAATTTTACCAAAAAATAAAAATGCCTCAAATTTATTTAATTTTTCGCTAAATTCGCTGTTTAAATTTTCAAGCGAATCTAGTTGTTGTCTAATTTTTTCACTAAAAAATTTTCTAAAAAAAACGGGAAAACTAATTCAAGCCAAAGTCAAACCAAAAACTATTGATCCAATTATTGGATTTATATAAAAAATAGTTGCCAAAATTGCAATAATTGGAAAAATTAAAGAAATAATATAAAAGAAAAACGAAAAAAGTGTTTCACCCTTTATGAAAGCCTCATTAAAAAACAATGAAAAATAGTTTCCAGGCGTATTTTTAACATATTCTTTATATGATAAATTGTTAAATATACTCAATTTTTCTTTAATTAATTTTACCGCACTTAATTGTCCAAAAATTCTTGAAAAAAGCGAATTATAAATAACGGATAAAAGAGAACTAATTATAATTGCAAACATATCTAAGCCTAACCAAATTCACATTTGAACTTGGTTATTATCTAATAAAGCCTGGTATAAAAATCTTTTTGTAACTACCGAAAGACCAGTAAGACAAAATATAAAAAGTGAGTAAAAAATATTAAAAATATGCAATTTAGATATTTTTTTCATGATTATTTTTCTCCAGGTTAATTATTTCATCAAAGCCTAATTTTTGCAAATCACTTATATGATGACTAACAAAAATAATAGTTAATTCAGGATTTTTTAACAATTGACCAATTAAAATATTTGAATAATCCTTCTGAATATTATCAAAAGCTTCATCAATTAATCAAAATTTAATAGAAGAATATTGGAGTCGTGCAAAAACAATTTTTTGTTTTTGACCTTCTGAAAGATTATTAGAACTAATTTGGTCTTCGAAGTCAAAGTCAATTTCTAGTGATTTCAGAATTGAATTTAGCTTTTGATAATCTGGATTTTCTGCAAATAAAGTAATGTTGTTTTTGAGACTTGTATTAAAAATCAAATTTTGGTTATCAATAAGTCCAATTTGATCTCTTAGATATTTTTGATCCAATTCTTTCTGCTCATAGTTATTATTTATTAAGATTTTGCCTTCGTAAGTGTCATAAACTCCGGAAATTATTTTAATTAGGGTGGATTTGCCAGCACCATTTGGCGCTGAAATCAAGTATTTTTTATTTTTTTCGAAAGTAAAATTGAAATTATCAACGATAGTTTTATCCTCAAATTTAAAATTAACATTTTGAAATTTAATACTATTGATAGGTTGTTCAATCATCATTTTCTGTTCTGACAAATTATTATCTTCAACAATTTTGTCATACAAAAATGACGATTGTTTGAATGAAAATAATCCGAGGACGATTTCTCCAATATCAGAATGCAATTGATTTGAGTATAAAAGTAGTGATAGAAAAATCGTCAAACTATAAAAATTATAAAATGTTAAAACTGATATTTCCATTATAATAAATGCTATTGAAATACTAAATAAAACATTTAATCAAACATTTAACTTTGTCAGTTTTTTATACTCTTTTATTTGTTTTTTGGAAAAATTTTTATAACTTGTGTAAAATAATTGTTTAAATTTTTCTATTTTGTTGTGAAAATAGAATGATTTAAATGAATTAAGAAGTCCTAAATTATACTGTGAAAAAATTTCGCTATCTCTTGATAGATTCATGACAGGTTCTGATGCAAAATTGTTAATTTTTTGTTGAAAAAATAGCAAAACTAGACTTAAAATCATGGTCGATAAAATTAAAATTCAACTTCAATTTAATGACAAAACTATCATTAATGAGATTCCACCAAAAATTGATATAAGTGGAGTTATTATGTTTAAAAAGTTACCAATTATTTCTAAAGCAAGTCTAAGATCATAATTAAACCACGAAATCATAGAATTTCTGTTAAATTTCAAGTGAAAATAGGAGCTGTTTTGAATTTTTTTAATAATAATATCGCTTAATTTATTTCTAATATCCATTTCTAAAAGACTGAAAATCCAACCTTTTAGAAATGAAAAAATGATAAAAATTCCAAGCGGTCCTATTAACATAACCAAGGTCAAACCTAAATTAAGAGTAGGTTTTTCTTCGGAAAAAAATTCAATAACAAATTTATAACTAAAAATGTGAACTAAAAGACCTGCTTCTTTTATAAATATTATAAAAATTATTAGTATGAATTTTACTCTTGCTAAGTTGAATAATTTGAAAACGTTCATTTTTTTCTCCACAATTATTCTAATTAAGATAGTATAAACATTTAGGGAAAGTAATTAAGCGAATAGTTCTGAAATTGTTATTATAGAGGCGTAAATTTGGCTTATAATTATTAATTTTTAAATTTTTTGGGGAATATTAACTAAAAAAGCAGAGGTTTTATTAAAAAACTTGTCATTAAATAATGAAATTTTTCTTAATATTTTTCTGCTTTATAACTTAAACATATGAAGTTTCTAAAAAGTTTGTCTAACATGCTCAAAAAATGTAGTTTTGTCTGATTATGGTAATTAATTTAAATCTAGTAATTTCATCACAGGCTCGCAATATTTTTTTCATAATTTTAACATTTTAATAAAATTTTAAGAAGAAAAACTAATAAAATTTTTTATGTTTTTTTATTGGTTATAGGCATTAAATAAAACTAGCTAAATCAAAAAAACTATAAATCTCTTGCATGTAATTAATCTTTCAGTATTTCAAATTAAAACTAAAAAATAGTAAATAATATCTCATTTATTTAAAAAAATCAAGACATTTTTTCTTGGCTTTAATAGTAATTATGTTTTTTTAATCTTTAATAGTGTGAAGAAAATCACCTTTTGTTTAAAAATTAAAAAGTTGAATTTTCTGTGCTAATTCAACATAGAATTTTAGTATTAACTTAAAAATGTTTTCTTGCAAATTATTATGCTAATTTTTTAGCAATTTGTAGGAAAAAATGGAATTTATGGTATAATTTGTTATTAAAGGAAAAATTATGCCAAAATATATTTTTGTCAGCGGTGGAGTTTTATCCGGGATTGGCAAAGGTGTTTCAGTTGCTTCAGTTGCTAATTTATTAAAAAATTGCGGCTATTCGGTTTATATTTTGAAACTGGATCCATATTTAAATGTTGATCCAGGAGTTTTATCACCTTATGAACATGGTGAAGTTTTTGTAACCGCCGATGGTGGTGAAACTGACTTAGATTTAGGTCATTACGAGCGATTTGTTGGTCAAAATTTTTCAAAAGATTCAAATCACACAAGTGGTAAAATTTTACTTTCAATTATTAAAAAAGAAAGAAAAGGTTTTTATCAAGGAAAAACTGTCCAAATAATTCCACATGTAATTGATGAAATTATCTCACGAATCAAAAGTGTTGGTAATAAATACCAAACTGATTTTATTTTAGTCGAAATTGGTGGGACTGTTGGTGATATGGAATCAAATCCGTTTTTCTTTGCAGCCTCACAAATGGCCGCTGAGTCAAATTTTAAAAATGTGTTTTTTATTCACACAACTTACATTCCTTTTTTAAATGCTTCTAATGAATTTAAAACTAAACCGGCTCAGTTTTCTATATCCGAATTAAATTCACGCGGAATTCGGGCAAATTCCATTTTTTTACGTCTTGAACATGATCAAATCGATGATCATGTTGCAAAAAAAGTTGCAAAAAGTGCATTTTTGCCATTAGAAAATGTTATTGTAATTCCGAATCTTAAAAATATTTACCAACTTCCGTTGTTATTAGAAAAAAGCAACCTATTAAATGCTATTTTTTCCCATTTTGAATTAGAACATAGGCAACCTAAATTAGACAAATGGCGAGATTTTACTAATTTATTATTAAAAAAATGAGATAAAACAATAAAAATAGGTGCACTTGGAAAATACACACAATTTTTAGATGCTTATAAGTCAATTTTAGAAGCACTAAAAATAACAGCCGCCTACCAAAAGATAAATTTAGAATTAGAATTTATTAATACCGCTGATCTAAATTTTTCAACTAGTCAATTAAAAAATTTTGATGGTATAATAATTTTGCCAGGTTTTGGTTTTCGTGGATTTGAAAATAAAGTAGAATCTGCTATTTTTACATATCAAAATAATATTCCAACAATTGGAATTTGCCTTGGAATGCAAGCAATGACAGTTGCAATCGCGCGACTAAATGGGATTAAAAACGCACATTCAGCTGAATTTTTAGCAGAAAAACCTAATCAAACAAGCGTTCTTGATTACAACAAAATTGATGGATCTAAACTTCAAATTGGTGGAACTCTTAGACTTGGTGAGTATAAGGTTGTTTTTGCGCAAAATTCCAAAATTGCCCAGATTTATGGAGCTTCTTTTGCATACGAAAGACACCGTCATCGATTTGAAGTGGTTCAAAAATATGTTGACCAACTTGAGAATTCTGACTTTAGTTTTACTGGTCGAGATTCAGTTTCTAATTTAATTGAAGTTTGTGAGTCTAAATCTCATATTTTTTACATTGGTGTCCAATATCATCCTGAATTTGTAACAAGACCGCTAGAATCTCACCCACTTTTTAATAGCTTTTTTGAAACAATTATTAAAAATAAGTACTAAATTATTATTTTCCTGAGTCACTAGTTTGATGGCAAAAATTCACTTTTCAGTGAATATAAAAATGGAAAATACCCGTAAATCAGTGTTTTTTGAATGTAAAACCTTAATTTATATTAATGTCATTTACTAGCATTTTAAGTAATTTTATGGTATAATTATACATTATGAAAAAACAAAATTTGTTTTTATTTAATGTTTGAGGATCTTCAAAAGATAAACCATATAAATATGTTGGCTGAACACAAGGTTATGGCAAAGGTGCAAAACGTTGATTTAGTTTAGGAAATGAGCGGAATTTGGAAAAAATTAATCCAAATGCTGTTCAAATTATCAAAGAAAAATTGAAATTGTTTTCAAATTTAGATGACAAGGAAAAAGTCAAGACTGCTTTACTTGATTCTATTAAAAATTCCACTATAATCGAAGGTTCAGTTCCTGTTGGTGCGGAATTAATTGAAAAATTTATTGAAAAGCACAATATTTTTGAATCACTTCCTAAAAGTAGACATAAAAATATGAAAGAAATTTTTAACTACTGAATTTCAAAGCAGATCACTGATCCAGGCAGCATTATTAATGCTTTTGATAAAAAAGATGACTACTCAAATCAAATAAATACTTCCAAAAATAGCTTTTATAGACTCTTAGATCTTGTCTTTGAGTCACAAAATCAACTTTTAAATAGCGTCAACAAAATGGTTATAAGCGAACTTGGACAAAGGGGCAATGAATTTTATTTTGATTCATCAACAATCTATTTTGAGACATTTGAAAGAAATGGATTAAGAATTCCTGGTTATTCTAAAGGTGCTAAATTCAAAGAAGACCAAATTATCATTGCCTTAGCGTGTGATAAAAATGGAATTCCTTTTCATATTAAAGTTTTTGAAAGAAATACAGCCGATTCTAGTACATTAATCCCTTTTGTATTAGATGTTGAATCCAAATATAAAATCAAAAATATGACAATAATTGCTGACCGTGGGATGTTGACTGCTGCAAATATTCGATTTCTTGAGTCAAAAGAATATAATTTCATTATTTCTTATCATGCAAAGCTAGGTAGCCAAAAATTCAAAAATTATTTACTAGATCCTAGTGATTATGTTGATGTAAATGCCGATTTTAAGTATAAAAAAGAAGAATTTTATTCATCTTATAAGAATAAAAGATACACTGAAAATATTAGAAGAAGAATTATTACTTACAGTAAAAAAAGAGCAAAAAAAGATAGTGAACTTCGCGAAGAGCAAATCCAAAATTTTATTAAAAAACAAAATAAAGATGGTTTTATTGAAGTAAACAAATTGTTTGGTAGAAAACCTAAATATTTTAGGGAAATTTCAAACATGAAATTTGAATTGGATCAAAGTAAAATTGACAAAGACAAACAATTTGATGGTTACTATGTTTATGAAACAAATATACTAAATTTAAATGTGTTAGACATAGTTGAAAAATACCAAAAACAGCAGAATATTGAAGATAATTTTAGAAGTCTAAAAGGTTTATTGAATATTCGCCCTGTATTTTTAAGAATTGACGAGCATGTCCTAGCTCACACTCTTTTGTGTTTTATTTCGCTAGTTATTTTAAAAACTATAATTTTTAAAATCAACAAACATATTAGTGATAACAAGTTATTTCAAAACAGTCAATTAACTGAAGTTGGCTTAGTAACGATGTTGCAAAAATTAAGACAAAGGGTTGAATTTAACACTTTAGATCAGCAAATGATATTTAAAAATCGCGAAGGCGTTCCTAATGACCCGGATATTTGAAATAGGTATGATTTCTACTTTGATATCTTAATAAATCACTAATAAAATTGTAATTAACCTTTGCCAAAAAATTTACAAAAGTGCCTAAAACACGACACTTTTGTAAATTTATCTCATCAAACTGGGAAATTCGGGATTTCTAACAAGACCCCTAGAATCTCAACCACTTTTTAATAGCTTTTTTGAAACTATTATTAAAAATAAGTACTAAATTATTGTTTTTTTACTAATTTAAAGACTGGGGCAACATAATAAATCCCAGAAATTACTGATATAATTGCTGCAAAAATAGTTGTCAAATTAAATAAATAATAGTGTTTTATAAAAATTTCGACACTAATTGAGTATCCAAGGAAAATAATAACAATCGCTAAAATTTGTAAAACTGTCTTTAATTTTCCTAAAAAATTAGCAGCTACGCTAATATTTTTTTTGGCAAGGAAAATACGAAAGCCATCAACAATAATGTCGCGTAAAACAAAAACCAAAACAAGAAATCATGGAGTTAATTCTAAATAAGATAAGAGAAAAAAGGTTGTTGTTGTTAGTATTTTATCAGTTATTGGGTCAAAAATTTTGCCTAATTCTGATTCAAGACTAAATTTTCGGGCAAGGTAACCATCAAGAAAATCGGTGAAACTTGAAGCAACAAAAAAGAAAAACGCTATATAAAATAGCGAAAAATAATTATATTTGGAAAAAAGATAAAGTAAAATAAAAATTATCAAGCTGCCAAGAAGGCGAAAAAAAGTTAAAAAATTAATAAAATAAAATAAAATATCTATTTTTTTCTTCATTTTTTTCAAAAAGGTAGCTTAATCGGTTTTGTCGGGATGCGATTTTGATCAAAATATTGCTGACTTAATGTTGAGAGCTCGTCAATTTGAACTTTTTTTTGTTTTAAATCAGCAATTAAATGACTATAATATTTCAAAAAACGGATTTTTTCGTCATTATATAATCCAAGAATAGTTTTGTCATATTTTTTCAAATAACTTGCAAAATCTGTAAAATAATTAAGTTCCTTAGAATTATGTTTTGTTCATAAATTTGATTTACTTTTGGACAAAATATTTATATTATTGAAAAAAATTTTTTCAGTTTCATATCCTGTTTGAATAATTTGAGAAACAACTTGATCATTTTGGAGAACTTCAAGGTGAACGCGCGCCAAATTGTTTACATCTGACATTTTTAGATTAGCACCAACAACAAAATTTGATACTAAATCAATATTTTTTTCAATTATTACAATAATTCGCGCTAAAAAAATTGCTAAAGTTTTGTTACTTAATTCCTTAAGTTCAGCTTTTTCTATTTTTAGCCGTCTTAATTTAAGACGATTTGAAATAAAACCATAGGCTAAAAATCCGATGATTAGTGTTGTGAGCAATGCAATTACGACTATTAAATTAGTATCAACCATAAATAAAAATTAAAAAATATAGCTATTTATTTTGTTTTTTTCTTAAATTTTGCTTTAAAATTATAGGTATTTTTGCTTTCAGGGTCAGGTTTTAGAAAGCGACATTTAGGAAAACCACTACATGCAATAAAACGCTGTGAAGTTTTTCGATTGTAACGGTAAACCAAATCCAAACTGCATTCAGGACATTTTTCACCAGTTGTTTCAATTTCCATAACTATTTTTTCAAGCGGTTTTGATGAATCTGTAATTTTCTCTATTTGTGTTCAAAAATTATCAAGAAATTCTTTATAATCTTGTTTTCCTTGAGCAATCAAATCAAGTTCTTCTTCAATTTTAGCAGTAAAATTAGTATTAATAATATCTGGTGAAATTTTTAAAAGATTTTCAAGAACTACTCGCCCAAATTCACTCGGAATTAACGCTTTTGACTCACTTTGAACATATAAATGATCTTTAAGTTTTTTAACCGAGATTGCAAACGTTGATGGACGGCCAACTTTGATATCATCTAACTTCTCGATTAAAGTACCATCATTAAATCTTGCCGGTGGTTGGGTTTCGTGTCTGGATTCTTTAATAGTTTTTTCAAAATTTGATTCAACTTCAAATTTTGAGTCAACTAAATTCTCTAATGATTCAAATTCAGGTTTAAATTTTAATTCTGGAAGTTCAGTTGCCTTGAAGTATCCATCAAATACAAATTCTGAAAATGAATAAGTAAAATTGTGTTTTTTTGAGGATGTTTTAAATAATAGGCGAGTAATTTTGCGAACTGGAACTTCCATCATTGCTGAAAGTGTTGTATTATAAACTAATTGATAAATTTGGAAATCTAGTTGACTTAAAGGATATTTTTCTTTTGCTTGTTCAGGGCTAAGTTCTAAATCTGTTGGTCTAATGGCTTCGTGGGCATCTTGATCACCAGCAAATCCCTTAATTGATTTAGCTATATAATTTTGACCAAAATTTTTTGAAATAAAGTCGCGACCCCTTTCAAGAAATGTTTCACTAAGACGAGTTGAATCAGTTCTTGGATAGGAAATTAAACCATGATCACCAAAACCTTCATAAAGTTTTTGGAGAGATAATGAAACAGAAGAAGACGAATATTGCGACATTTTTTTAAAAACAGTCGCTTGTTTTAAAGGTGAAATTTTAGGATCTTTTTTTTGAGAAATCTTAAATTCATCAAGAATTAAAAACGGATTAGCTTTAATTTCATCAGTGATTTCTGCCAGAGATTCTTGGGAAAGAATTCAATCAGATTTTTTGGACTCATTTTCAGGATTAAAGTAATTAACCTCAAAAGAATTGCGTTTTTCGTCTTTTAATAGAACAGAAAGATTAAAATAAACCTCGGGAATAAAAGCTTTAATTTCTTCTTCCCTTTCAACAACTAACTTTAGGCCAATAGATTGAACACGGCCGGCAGCAGGAATTTTAGGCGCATTTTGAATTTTAGTTTTTAACAACGAAGAAAGGCGAAAGCCAATAATTCGATCAAGCATTCGTCTGGTTTGCTGCGAATTTACCAAATTTTGATTGATAAGACCCGGATTTTCAAGAGCAGAAATAATTGCTGGTTTTGTAATTTCGTTATATTTTATCCGTTGATATTTATCAGCAACATTAAGATATTCAACAAGTGAAGCACCAATCGCCTCACCTTCGCGATCAGCATCGGTTGCTATAATGACTGTTTTAGCTTTTTTTGCTAATTTTTTTATTTCAGTTACTGTTTTTCTCTTAGTTTTATCAATTACATAAGAAGGTGTTCAGGTTTTTAAATTAATTCCAAGACCAAATTCACCTGTTTTAGCCAAATTTGTAATGTGGCCAACACAAGATGTTACTGTATAAGATGAATCTAGATAAGATGAAATTGTATTGATTTTATTTGGAGATTCAACAATTATTAGCTTTTCCACGATTTAAGGACAATTTTAACTTTTCAATTCTTTTCTTTTTATTTCTTTAAGACGTGCAGATTTTCCAGAACGTTCCTTCATATAATATAATTTTGCACGACGAACTTTATTTGAACGGACAACCTCAATTTTATCAACAAGTGGAGAATGAAGTAAAAATGTTCTCTCAACACCAACGCCGTGGGAAATTTTACGAACTACAAAGCTTGAAGATAGCCCATTTTTCTTAAATTTAATTACTAAACCTTCAAAAATTTGAATTCTACTTTTATTACCTTCTTGAATTTTAACGTGAACACGAACGTTATCACCTGGCTGAAAAGTTTGGAAATCACGTATTTGGGTTGCTTCAACAATTTCCATTAATCTTGTTTGCATGTCTTACTCCTTAAAATTTTTTTATAGATTTATAAATTATAATAAAAAAAATTTATTTAGCTATTTTTTTCTTTAAATTTTATATACTTTTCTCATAAATCAGGGCGTTTTTTTTGGGTATTAATTTCTCTTTGCTTTTGACGCCAGGATTCAATTTCTTTATGATTGCCTGAAATTAAAACTTCAGGAACTAATAACCCACGAAAATTTGCTGGTCGAGAATATTGAGGATAATCTAATAGAAAATTATTAAAAGTCTCATTATCTAAAGAATTTGGGTTTATTACGTTTGGCTGTAAACGCGAAATTGCATCTATTATTGCCATTGCTGCTATTTCGCCGCCAGTTAAAACAAAATCACCTAAAGACAATTCAAAATCAATGAAATTATCAATAATTCTTTGATCAAAACCTTCATAATGACCACATAAAAGAGTTATTTCTGACTCTTTTGCTAGTTTTTTTGCAATATTTTGGTCAAATTTTTTACCTTGAGGGCTCAAGGCTATTTTTATGCCTCCAACCTTTTCAAGAGCATCAACAACTGGCTGAATTTGCAAAAGCAAGCCAGGACCACCGCCATAAACATAATCATCTACTTTTTGATGCTTATTTTGACTAAAATCGCGAAAATTAATAATATTAACAGATATATCTCCTCTCTGAATTGCCTTTCCAATGATTGATTCAGAAGTAAAGGCTTCAAAATAGCGGGGAAACAATGTTAAAACATTAATTTTCATCTTTTAAGTTTTGAAAGAACTTTATGCTGAGTGTTTTTGTTCTAAAAAAGTTTCAAAAATACCTTTTTTAGAAAAAATAGTTCGCACAGTGTTTGTTGTTTGAGCACCTATATGTAATCAACGATATGTTTTTTCTAAATTAACCCTTGCAACTTTTTTTTGAGGATCATAAAATCCAAGTGATTCAATAAAACGACCATCACGAGGTGCACGCGCATCTGCGACAACTATTTTATAAATTGGATTAAATTTAGAGCCCATTCTTTGAAGACGAATTTTTACCATTTTAGTTCCTTTACTAGCTTTTTGGGTTATTTTCCTTAAGCAATTAAATAATTATATCATAAAATAATAAAAAACAAATTTTTAAATAATTTTTGAGCATGAAAAATCTAAAAAAATTAGGAAACACAGTTAATTTTATTGTTTCTTGAAATATCTCAATATATTGTCTAAGAAACGCGGTTCTAATTTTTTTAACAGCCAATTGTTGCCTATAATATAATGATAAATTTTGTTTTTTTATCGTTTTTATATTTTCTAAAACAATGGAACTTTTTTCAAACCTTTTCATTATAGGATTGATGAGACTAGTTGTGCCAAAATCTTTATTGATAAAATTATTTAAATCTAAATTGTTTCATAAATTTGCAAATTAAAATTGAATAAGGATAGTTTACCATAAATTCTAAATTTTTTAAATTTTTTAAATTTTAACACAAAATTTTAACTTAAAAAGCAAAATTATAAAATATTTAAACAACCTTTTTTAGTTAAAACACGACAAAAATCATAAAAAATACAACTACTATTTAAACTGAATGCAAATAGAAAACTCGTTTTTATTTACATTGAGCCTAAAAAAATATATGAAGTTTTGAAAGAACAATAATTAAAAGCCATAAATTTATAGATTTCTAAACGGGTAAATTTAAGGCATTCCATCATATTCAAAAATATAATGGATAATCCGCATTTTCTGATTTTTTTACGGCAAAAACATAACCAATTCCCCCTTAATTCAATATCAAAATTTATTAATTATTCTTAAGTTTTGCTAATTATAACATAACTTTATTTTTAACCAAGCATTTTTTTTTTTTTTTTTTTGCAAAACCTTAATTTTAAAACTATAAAAATTAAGGTTTTAGCGTCAAAAAACCCGGATTTACGGGTATTTTCTCATATTTATATTCACTTTTTAGTGAATTTTTGCCATCAAACTGGCAAACTCAGGAATTTTGTTAATTATTTTTTTATGGTTAAATATTAACAAAAGGTTTGTGATAATTTCAAGACGGTAAATTTCCTATTAAATAAAATTTAGTCCTCAATGAAATTAAAAATTCGGAAAAATATTGCAAAAATTTTAAACTGTGCTATAATTATTTTGCATTTTTAAATTAACAGCATTAAATATTATTAAAAAAAATTCAAAATTTGTCTAGATTTGTGAGTATCCTGCTGTTGGTGAAAACATTAGATTTTGAATTCATTTAGTAAATATTTAGTTTTCTCTTTTTAGTCTAAAAATGCAAATTAAATTAGTAAAAGGAGAAAAAATGTCACGCTATACAGGCCCAATTTTTAAAAAATCACGTCGTGTTGGCTTTTCTATTCTTGAAACTGGAAAAGAATTTGCAAAAGGTAAACAACGAAAATACGCACCAGGGCAACACGGTCAAAGACGTTCAAAACTTTCAGACTACGGAGTTCACCTTCGTGAAAAACAAAAAGTCCGTTTTATGTACGGTTTATCAGAAAAACAGTTTAGAAATACATATAAAAAAGCAACTAAAAAAACTGGTATTGCCGGAACTTTATTCTTACAGGCACTCGAATCTCGTCTTGATAATTCCGTATATCGCGCAGGGTTTGCCGAAACTCGTCGTCAAGCTCGTCAATTAGTTAGCCACGGTCATTTTTTGGTTAATGGAAAAAAAGTTAATATTCCATCATATCAATTAAGACAAGGTGATACATTTGAATTAACTAAATTAAAAAATGAAAAAATCCGTAAAAACGAGCAAATTTTAACAGCATTAGAAACAAAAACAGCCGCTCCTTGACTTGAAGTTGATAAACAAAATTTCAAAGTTGTTTTTTCTCGTCGTCCGGAACGTTCTGAGTTAAATCAGGAAATTAAAGAATCACTAATTGTTGAGTTCTACAGTAAATAATCTAATATTCTATATAATTGAAAAATCCAAACCTTGATTAGTTTGGATTTTTTTTGTTAAAAAAATGGTATAATTTAACAAAAAAGGGGGAAAAATGCCAAAAAAATTTGCTATATCTTCAGATCATGCCGGTTTTGAGAGAAAAAAAGAAATAATTCAATATCTTGAATCTTTAGGTCATCAAGTAACCGACCTAGGGCCTTATAATGATGAGTCAAGTTCTTATGCAATTTATGGAAAAAAGTTAGCTAATTTTTTGCTTGAAAACGAAAATCAGATTGGAATTGGAATTTGCGGAACTGGACTTGGTATGTCTTATGCACTAAATCGTTTTAAAGGAATTCGCGCGGCAAGAGTAACGAATGAAAATGATGCTTTTTTAGCCAAATTGCATAATAACGCAAATGCTCTAGCTCTTTCAGGTAGATTTAATTCCCTTGAAGAATCTAAAAAAATTATTGATAAATTTTTAGAAGCAGAATACGAAGCGGGGCGTCACCAATCTCGAATTGACGAATTGGACAAATAAAATGCCTGAATTGCCAGAAGTTGTAACCGTTGTAAATGCCTTAAAAAACGAGATTATTGGTAAAAAAATAGTTAATGTTTTGGCTAAAGATGAGAGTTTTATAAAAGAAATTTCATTTGTTGAATTTAAAAAAATACTGAAAAATTCAACTATAATAGATGTTCAAAATAGGGCTAAACATATTTTATTTTTTTTAGATAACCAAAAAGTTTTACTCTCACATTTGCGAATGAATGGGAAATATTTTACTTATAAGTATCCAAAATGAAATAAATTTGATTACATTTCCTTTATCTTTTCGGATAATTCAGTTTTAAATTATAATGATAGTCGAAAATTCGGGACTTTTGTTATTAGAGATCATTTTAATTTATTCAAAGTTAAACCCTTAGTCGATTTAGGACCGGAACCTTTTTATATAAATGTTGAGGATTTTTACCAAAAAATCAAAAAATCAACTCGCTCAATCAAATCGATTTTACTTGATCAGAAAATAATGAGCGGGTTAGGAAATATTTATGCTGATGAGGTTTGTTTTGCAGCTAAAATTTCTCCAGACAAAATCGCTAACCAAATAACCTTAGAACAAGCCAAAATAATCGTTGAAAAGAGCAAGGAAATTTTGCAAAAATCAATTGAATTAGGCGGTTCAAGTATAAATTCATATACTTCTTTGAATGCTAAAGAGGGTAAATTTCAAAATTTTTTAAAAGTTCACACTAAAAAAAATTTACCTTGCACTAAGTGCAATGAAAAAATTTTAAAAGTTGTTGTTGCTGGCAGAGGAACTTATTTTTGCCCAAATTGCCAAATTGAATAAAAAAACCTATAAATTCGTAGGTTTTTTTATTCAATTTTACTTTTTATTCGCGAGTTTACCAGTTTGATGAGATAATCTTAAAAAGCAAAATTATGAAATTTTTAAACTGCTTTTTTAGTCTAAAACACTGACAAAAATCATAAAAAAATACAACTACTACTTAAACTAAATGTAAATAGAAAACTCGTTTTTACTTACATTGAGCCTAAAAAAATATATGAAGTTTTGAAAGAACAATAATTAATAGCCATAAATTTGTAGATTTCTAAACGGTCAAATTTAAGGCATTCCATCATATTTAAAAATATAATGGAAAATTCGCATTTTCTGATTTTATTATGACAAAAAACATAATCAAGCCCTCACTAATTCAATACCAAAATTTATTAATTATTCTTAAGTGAGTTTAATTATAACCTAAATTTTTTTTAGACCAAGCATTTTTTTTTTTTTTTTTGCAAAAGTTAATTTTAAATAATAAAAATTAAGGTTTTACGCTCGAAAAACACGGATTTACGGGTATCCTTGCATATTTGTATTCAATAAAAGTTAATTTTAGCCATAAAACTGTAAAACTCAGGAGGTACTTATTTTTGTCCAAATTGCCAAGTTGAATAAAAAAACCTATGAATTTATAGGTTTTTTTATTCAACTTTACTTTTTATTAGCTCTCAAAATTCTTCTTCGGAGATTCTTTTAACACCTAATTTAATTGCTTTTTCTATTTTCGATCCGGTCGATTCGCCCGTTACCAAATAAGCGGTTTGTTTTGTTATTGATGTGTGAAAATATGCGCCTGTTTGTTCGATAATTTTAACAAATTCGTGTCTTGGTTTGGATAATTTTCCCGAAATTGCAAACGATGTTCAACCAATTGAAGACGGCGAAATAGTTGGATTTTTAAAATTAAAATTCACCTTTTCAAGACAGTCAAGTAGTTTTTGATTTTCCTGATTATTAAAATAATCAGTCAGTGAACTAATTATAACAGGACCAAAATCATTTTGATTTTTTAGTATTTCAAAATCTAATTTTCTTAATTCAGAAATATTTTTGGCATATCTTGCAAGAATTTTAGCGGCTTTTATTCCAACATTTTTTATTCCTAAACCAAAAATTAACCTATGAAAATCGATGTTTTTTGCTTTTTCAATCTCATTAAGCAATTTAATTATTGACTTAATTTGCAAGGATGGAGCGCGTTTATTTTCTGAATTTATTTGACTAGGTTTAAATTCAGAATAAATTTTTTCAAGGTTATTTTTAAGGTCAAAAATGTCACAAATATTAGAAATAATTTTTTTATCTAATAGTGTTTGAATTCTTTTTTCGGCTAAAGTTTCGATATTTAGAGCGGCTTTTGATGAAAAGTGAACGATTTTTTGGAGAATTATGCCAGGACAATTTTTGTTTTGGCAAAATTGATCAATTCCTGATTCACTATAAATTAGTTCAGACTGACATTTGGGACAGTTTTTTGCAATTAAAAAATTAGTTTTTTCGTGTTGTTCAACACTTCCGATAATTTGCGGGATAATTTCGCCCGCTTTTTTAACAAAAACATCAGACATTAAATTTAATTTTAGATTTTCAATATAAGAATAATTAGGCAAAACAGCCGAAGAAATAAGACTACCACCAAGATTTACGGGTTCAATTTTGGCATTATATGTAACTTTTCCGGTTCTGCCAATTGTGGGAAAAATTTCTAGTAGTTTGGTTTTTGCAACATCATCTTCAAATTTAAAGGCAATAATACTATGAGGAAATTTTGACGTATAACCTAACTGATCATAGAGTAAAAACTCATTAATTTTGATAACAACGCCGTCAATATTGTAATTTAGTTGTTCTCTTTTTTGCTTAATTTGGCCAATAAAGTCAAAAACTTCATTTAAATTATTACATTTTTTTTGAAAATCATTAGTTTTAAAACCTAATTTCTTTAGAAAAGAGATTGCTTCTGACTGTCTAAAAATTTTATGTTTTTCTGGTTCAACAAGTGTATAAAAAAACCCGCTTAAAAATGAAAAATCATCGCTGGATGAGTCTTTTTGGTTTTTTTTATATCGTCTAAGAATTCCACTTGCGGCATTACGAGGATTTTTAAACACATTTGTCTCAGTTTGTAAACTATCAAATGCAGAATTATCTATGTAAATTTCCCCTCTTATTTCAAGGTCATCAAAATAATCAATTGTTTTAGGGATAAATTCATCTTTAATTTTAAGGACATTAACTAAAACATCTTCGCCAAAAACGCCATCGCCACGAGTTAGTGCTTGAATAAGTTGGCCGTTTTTATAAATTAGTGAAAGTGAAATTCCATCAATTTTTGGCTCGACAAAAAAAGTTACATTTTCTAAAATTGCCATTGCTTTTTGGGCTCATTTTTCAAGTTCAGATTTTGTATGAGCCTTATTGAGCGATAACATCGGAACTGAGTGTTTAATTTTGACAAATTTAGAAGTAATTTTGCTACCAACTTGTTGACTTGGTGATGAATTAAGTTCATCTAAAGTAAAAAGATAGTAATATTTTTGCTCCAAATTTATTAATTCTCTCAGCTTTTTGTCGTAAATTAAATCATCAACAAGCGGATTTTGTAATTGATAGTAATGATGATTTCAAATTTCAATTTGCTTTCTTAGCTCAAGAATTTCATTGCGTATTTTAGAATTATTTTCCATGATTAAATTTTTTGATTAGTGTAGAGTCATCAAAGTGGCAAGCGCGAAATTGGGATAATATTCATTTCCATTAAAACTGTTAAAGTAATAAGACCAATAAAAATAAGGGCAAAAAGATAATCGAGCTTGTTAAAAACTAGACGGCGATAACGGCTTCTTTTTGCATAAACATCATAACCGCGAACGTCCATAGCATTAGAAAGATCTTCAGCCCGTGAAAAAGCAAGCACAAAAAGTGGAATTACTAAAGTTATTAATGATTTAACTTTATCCTTAATTTTTCCGTGTTTAAAATCAACGCCACGGGAAGATTGAGCTTTCATAATTCGGGTCGCCTCAAGTAACAAAGTCGGAATAAAACGAATCGCGATTGAAATAATCATTGCAATTATATGGGTTGGAATGAATAAAAGTTTTAAGGGCAAAATTAAATCTTCAATTGCGCGGGTTAGTAAAAATGGTTTTGTTGAATAAGTTAAAATTGTAGTTGAAATTATCATTCCATAAATTCGAATCGCTAAAACTAGTGAGCGAATTATGCTAACAGTTCCAATTGAAAATTTTATACTTCCAAATAAAGCGGTTGGCTTGACTAAATATCAAGAAATAAAATGCGTTGTTTCTTCAGGATTTAGACCTAAAACTTTATATTTAGGCAATTCATTATCAGATGAAATGCCTAAAATTATATTAATATTTTGGTGATCAATAATAAATCCGTAAATTATTAACATAATTATGAAAATGATTATTGGCATTTTCATTAAAGTAAAAATTTGCTTAACTCTTTTTGTTGTTATATAGAAAAAAACAAGTGAAAGCAAAAGCAGAATTGAAATTGTCGCTAAATGGGTAGTGACAAAAAAAAGCACTGCAAAAAGAATGTTAAAAGCTATTTTTAGTCGGGGGTCCATTTTATGAATTATTGTGTTTCTTGGGACATATTTAGCAACACTAATTTGCATTTTTTTCCTTTTTTATTAATAGATTAATTTGACTAATTAATTCGTCAATTGACTTGACTTTGGAAATTGGATATCCTATTTTTGCTAATTTTTCACGGAAATTCAGCAAATTTGTAGGTAACATTTCATTTTCAATAAGAAATTGATTATTATCTAAAATAGGATAAGTTTCACCATCGTATATAATTTTACCATCTTTAAAAAAAATACAACGTTTTGTTCACTCTAAAACACTATCAAGATCATGAGTTGCTAAAATGATTGTTTTGCCTTTTTTATGAAGAGTGTCCAATATTTCAAGCATTTTTACTGAACCTTGAGGGTCAAGACCTGCCGTTGGTTCGTCAAAAAAAATTATATCTGGATCCATGGCTAAAATTCCGGCAATTGCAACTCTTCGTTTTTGGCCACCTGAAAGTTCAAAAGGTGATTTGTCTAAAAAAGTCTCATCAAGGCCGACTAGTTTTATCATTTCAGCTGCTTTTTTCTTGGCCTCTTCTTTGTTTACTCCCATTGAAACTGCGCCAAAAATAATATCTTTTTCAATAGTTTGTTCAAAAAGTTGGTATTCAGCAAATTGAAAAACCACTCCAACTCTACGGCGAATTTGGTTTATAAATTTAAACTTTGATTTTAAAAATCTTGGTCTTTCAACAACTAATTTTTTTTCAGTTTTGGACTCTTGATCAAAATAAAAATACTCAACTTGACCTTTATCAGGGAGCAAAAGCGCATTCATATGTTGGATAAAAGTTGTTTTTCCTGAGCCAGTTTGACCTATTATTGCGATAAATTCACCTTGATTAATTTCAACAGATACATTATCGAGCGCTCTTATTTCAATTGGTAATTTTTGGTCATAAATTTTTACAATGTTTTTTGCTTTAATTTTCATAGTTGTTCCAGCAATTCATTTTCATCATAGGTCGGACTAATAAAATCAAGGTTTTTCGAAATTTTATAAATAAAAGGCGAGTCAATTTTGGCTTTTTCGATTATTTCCTCATTATTTAAAATTAATTTTGGATCACCTTTTGCAATAATTTGGCCTTTGGCAAAGACAACAACTTCATCGGCCAAAATCGCTTCGTTCATATTGTGCGTTATTGAAATCAAAGTTTTGGTTTTATCTTTACGGAGGTCATCTAAAATTTTAACAACATCACTTTTTCCTTTTGGATCAAGCATTGAGGTTATTTCGTCAAAAATTATTATTTGTGGATTTAGGGCTAAAACTGAAGCAATGGCGACTCTTTGCTTTTGACCACCAGATAAAAATTGTGGCTCTCGCTCAAGATACGATTGCATTTGTACTTTTTGGGCCAATTCTGCAATAATTTTTGGCATTTTTTTTGGATCTTCGTTAATATTTTCCAAACTAAAGGCAATATCGTCCTCAACTGTTGCCCCAACAAATTGATTATCTGGGTTTTGAAAAATAATGCCGATTTTCTTTCTAATTTTAGGTAGACTTTCTTTATTTAATAAAATTGAATCAACTTCAACTGTGCCTTTTTGCGGTCTAGCGATTCCGGAAATAATTTTAGAAAATGTCGACTTTCCTGATCCATTGTGGCCTAAAATTGCATAATATTTGCCTTTTTCAAAAGTTAGACTAACATCTTTGAGCACTAATTGGTTCATATCATTAGTGTAACTAAAGCAAACATTTGTAACTTTTATCATTTTTTTATTTTATTCCTTTTTGTTTGGATCAAAAATAGCAACAAAAGGTCAATTTCGATATTTTTCCTGATAATCAAGTCCATAACCAACAAGAAAAGCATCGGGAACTTCAAAGCCAAAATAATCTGGTTCAATATCAGTTTTTCTTTTTTCTCTTTTATAAAATAAAGTAATTATTTTCAGTGATTTTGGTTTTTTTAATTTCAAATGTTCACTAATTTTTGTTAAAGTTATACCTGAATCAAAAATATCATCAATTAAAATAACATCTTTATTTTCAATTTTTAGGTCAATATCGGTGATAACTTTCAATTCACCAGCTGATTGTGTACCTCCAAAATAGGATTTGGCAATTATGCAATCCACCATTGAATCAACTTCGATTTGCTGAATTAAATCAGTAAGAAAAATTAATGAACCTTTAAGAACAGCAACAAAAACAATTTCTTGCGAATTCTTATAATTTAAATTTATTCACTTTGCAATCTCATCAATTCTAGTTTTAATTTGTTTATTGTCAAACAAAATTTTTACAATATGTTTGTTAATCATTTTAACCCATCTTTTTAAAATATTTTAATCTAAAATTTTACACTATTTTTAGAAAAATTTTCATATTTATTTGCTTTTAACTTCGGCTTTTCATCGTTTTTTAGCCTTAAAACCATTGTGAATTCACCTTTGGTAGAATTTTGAAGTTCAGCTAAAATTTTTAAAGGAGAACCAATAAAATATTTTTGATAAATTTTTGTCATTTCCTTAACAAGAAAAATTTCAACTTTCTCGCCATAAAATTCATTAATTACTTCAAGAATATAAATTAATTTATATGGCGAAACGTAAAAAATATAACTATAATTTAGTATAAAATGCTCAATTTGTTTAATTATTTGCTGCTTTTTTGAATTAAAAAAACCCATAAAAACTAACGGTAAATCAAAACCAGAAAGAACAAAAGCGCCAACAAAAGCACATGCGCCAGGTAAAAAATCAACTTCGACATTGTTTTCATGGGCTCATTTTATCAAAATTTGACCCGGGTCGCTAATTGAAGGGGTACCTGCATCGGACATTAGAATAATGTTTTGGTTAGTTAAAAATATGTCAGATTTTTTGGCGATAGTTGATTTTTCATTAAATTTGTGATAGGAAATTAACTTTTTATCTTTAATTTCCAAAAAATTTAATATTTTTTTGGAAGTTCGGGTGTCCTCACACAAAATTAAATCAGCTGATTTTAGTGCTTGAATTGCACGCAGAGTTATATCTTGTAAATTTCCAATTGGAGTTGCTATAACAGTGATTTTTGCCATAATTTTAAGTTAAAATATTATTTAGACGAACTAAAAAGCCCGATTTTTGAATATTAAAGTTTGCATTTGTTTCAAGTGATGAAAGAAATTTTTTAAATGTTTGATTAATACTCACCATTTTTTCAGAATTTAAATCAAAAGAATTCGCTTTTTTAGCATGTTTTTTGTTAGCGCCGGAGTTGTTTAAAAAAAATTGCTTAAAATGAGCGATTATTATCTGAACAAAAATAAATGAGTTTTCTTTTGTTAAAACTTGATTTAAAAATAGTAAAAAATCAAATTTTGTTTTAGTTAAATTATTTAGTAATGATTTTAATTTATCCAAATCCGAATCACTAATAGCCTTAATAGCTAAAGTTGCTTGATCAAAATTGGTGAAAATATTTGCATATATAGCATTATAAGGCGTTTTTTTTCATGTATCTAACTTTTTTTTAAGTTCGTTTTTTCTATTTAAATCATTGAAAAAAAATATTTGACAACGAGAAACAATAGTCGGAATAATTAAATCAGAGGAAAAAGAAGTTAGTAAAAAATAAGTATTCAAAGGAGGATCTTCTAAAATTTTTAGAAATGAATTTAGTACAGAAATATGGGCATTTTCAATGTTTTTTACTAGGAAAATCTTTGAATTATCGCCATAAAGAGAGGAAAAATACAACTTGTTTACCTCTTCTAAAAATTCTGTTTTTGAAAGACGATTATCTGAAAAATCATGTTGAAAAATTTGTGGTTTTTGACTAAATATCTCTAAAAAATCAGCTATTTTCTCATCTAGAAAATCTGAGTAACTCGATACAAGTAAAATTGCATGTGGAATTGTTTTAGTTTTTGACAAATTATCGAGAAAATGGCGCCAATTTGTCGTAATTTGCTTCATAATAGCTCTCAAAAAAATTAATTATATCTGCTAAAACATGATCATAATCGCCGTTACCGTCAATTTTAAAGAAATTTTTCCTTGTTTTTAATAAATATTCATATCCTTTAATAACTTGTCTATAAAAATCCTCACCGCGATTTTCAAGTCGGTCTCGCTTTTCGTTTCGATAAATGGTCATTCGTTCGCGTGATTTTGAAATTTTAACATCAAGGAAAATTGTAAAATCTGGAAAAGTGTTTTCAGAAATTAAACTATTTAAATTAAAAACTAAATCTGGGCTTAAATTATTTCCAAACCCTTGATATGCAATCGAAGAATCAATATAGCGATCACAAAGAACAATTTTTCCAGATTTTAAGGCTGGCCAAATTACTTGTTCAAGATGAATTCTTCTCGAAGTTGCAAATAAAAGCATCTCAACATATGGGCTAATTTGATTTTTTTTATTAAGTAAAAACTCGCGGATTTGTTGTGCTTCTTGCGAATCTCTGCCGCTATATGGTTCAAAAGTTATAACAATTTCCTTTTCTGGAAATTTAATTCTTAAATACTTTGCAAACAAATTCATAACGGTTGATTTTCCGCTTGCGTCGATACCTTCAAAACTTATAAACATATTATTTTTCCATTTCTTGCCGATTTTCGAGCGCTTGATTTAAAGTTATATTATCAATATAATCAATTGCCGCCCCAAAAGGAATACCAGTGGCTAACCTAGTAATTTTTGCTGACGATAAAAACTTGTGTTTTGCAAGATAATTTGCAAAAATTCAGCCTTCCATTGTTGAAGAAAGAGCGATAATAATTTCACTTTTTTCATTAGCAAGGTCAGCAAGTTTTTTTATTTGTAAGTCATGATTTTCGAGCTTTTTGATATCATATTTGCCAAAAACAAAATACTTGCCATCATATTTTCCTAATTTTTCAAATTTTGTGACCATTTCAGAATTTTCAACCACTAATATTTTAAAAGAACGCTGAAAATCAAGGCATATTTGGCAAACTGAATTAGCATTTAGATATCCGCATCTCTCACAATATTGAAGATTTCGTTTTAAATTATAAATTTGCTCGACAAATGTCTCAATTTGACTAAGGGGCGTATCGATTAGAGAAAATAAAATATTAGTGGCTTGTTTTTTTGTGATTCCGGGAACTTTTCTTAATTGATCAACTAGTTTTTCAAAATTTTCATCTACCATGATTCAAAATTACTGTGACTGATTTGGAGCGATTTTTTCATTTTCTTCTCTAATTTTCAGCAAAGCTTGATTTAAAGTAATCGAAATTAAATCTTCTAGTGTTTCAATATCGTCTTTGTCGACTAAAAATGGGGCAATTTTTAACTTTTTTAACTCAAAACCTCCTGAAATAGTCAGCGAAATTCCTTGATTTTCAAAGTCAAAATCTGTTTTTTCTAACAAATCTTTTTTTACTTTATGATCTTTTTGCATTTTTTGTGCTTCTTTTAATAGTTTTTGAAGATTCATGTTTTTCCTTTCTCTTATTTAAATAAATTATATAAACTATTTTAAAAAGTTTAAAAATTTTTATTCATCAAAGAATAGTTTTTGTAAATCTGTCTTAGAAATAGTGCGTTTTTTCGGTTTTTCAAAAGGTTTTAGTACAAATTTTTCACCGCGCGCTCTCATTTCACTTGCCATTTTCTTTGTTTCTTCAACAAGATTATTACTTAAAGCAAGGCCGTAGATATCCTGGCCAAAAATTGTTTTTAATAAGTCGTTGACTTTATCACCTTCTTTTTCCATTTTCTCAATTAATAATTCTTCATATTCTGGATTTTTAGTGATAAAACATACAAAATTAGATCCTAATGAAAGAATTTCTGCATGTTTTAATACTCCAACAGTATCTATGAATCCCAAAGTATACTGAAAATCTAACAAATTTTTGCTCCATTTTTTACGTAAATCCAAATAAATTTCACGGTTTGTGTCATAAAATTTTTTTCCTAAAAGAATAAGATTTAGCGCCTCGTCAACGGATAAATAATCATTTGACAGATTCTTTTTTAAAAATTTATTTACGTATGAATTTCTGTCAAATGAAAAATTATCGTCTTTTTCTTCATTTTTATTAAAAAATGATGTTTGATTATTTGTTTTTGTGCTTGAATCAATAATGGGCTTATCATTTTTTTTGGCAATATCATCAGTTTTTTTATCATTAGAATTTAAAAATGAGTTGGAAAAATCGATGTTTTCAGCCGAATTCAAATGTGAACTTTCGGTTTTATTTAAAAAATTACTTTGATAACTAGCGCCCTCGGGATCTAACAAAGGATTAAAAGCATTGTCCCTGTTTTTAAAATTATCGCCTGTTTTAGAGCTTTTTTGACTTTTTAAGATTTTTGTCTCTAAATTATTTTTTATTTTGCGGTTAAAAATTGATTCCCAAGCCAAATCATCGCTACCATGCAAATCTAAATCGGCATCATCATCGTCATCAAGAATTGGATCATCATAATTAAATAAATTTTGGGTATTTGTTTTTTGACTCAAATTATAATTTGGGCCAAAATTTTTATCACGGACAGTAACAAACTCTAATTTTTTTGGAGGTTTTTCCTCTTTTTTGATGTTTTGCTCACTTTCTTGAACAGCGATTTTTGTCTCTTCTTTTGGTTTTTCAACAAATTTGGCTGAATTTTCTAAAACAGTTTGGCTTTTTTCTTGCAAGCTTTCCTTTTTAAAAGCAAGAATTTTCATGACAAAAATTTCAAGGGCTAAACTTTGAAACTTATCATGATTAATGTCTTTTAAAGTTGAAAAGCCAATATCTAAAAATTTAAAAGCAAAATCGTGACTAATTTTTAAATTCGCCAAATCAGAAGTTGAATAAATTTCAATTAAGTCTTCTTCTTGAGTTTTTTCTCATATAATTCACTCTTTGACTAAATTTATTAATGACTCAACTAAAATTTGGAAATTTTTGCTTTGCAATAAAAGTTTATCTAGTAAATCAAAGGCTTTTTGGGACTGTGCCAAAAAAAGAACATTTATAAATTCAACAAGTTTTTCACTTGAAACTAGCCCAAAAAGTTCTTCGACACTTGTTTTACTCAAAAAGTTGTTACCAAAAATTACCGCCTGCTCAAGAATTGAAATTGCATCCCGCAGACTATTGTGGCTTAATAAACACACGGATTTTAGGGCATCTTCTTCATATTTTACGCCTTCATATTCTAAAATTTGTGAAAGTCGTTGTGAAATTTGCTCTTTGTTTAGGCCAAGAAAATTATATCTCTGCACTCTCGAGAGAATTGTCAAAGGGATTTTATGAACTTCAGTTGTTGCTAAAATGAAAATAATATGACTTGGTGGTTCTTCCAGAGTTTTCAAAAATGCATTAAAAGCTGAAGTTGAAAGCATATGAACCTCATCTAAAATATAAATTTTATATGGGCTAACCTGAGGTAAATTAATAGAGTTTTCAACAATTTCACGGATTTCTTTAACACCATTGTGTGAAGCAGCGTCCATTTCAACTATATCAATAGAGTTATTTATATTTTTAAGGCAATTTTGACACGGGTCGATAGAATTTTGCTCTTTGTGGGTGCAATTTATTGCATTTGCAAATATTTTTGCAAGTGAAGTTTTTCCAGTACCTCTTGGTCCTGAAAAAAGATAAGCGTGAAAAAACTTTTTTGATTTAACGATATTTTTTAAACTTTCAACTAAATATTGTTGGCCAACAACATCAGCAAATTTAGTAGGTCGATATTTTCGATATCAAGCTACATATTCATTTGTATTTTTCATATTTCTCCAAGATTTTCAAAAAAAATCCTTTAAAATTTTTAAATTTAATATTTAAAAATAAAAGTATACTTAAATAGTTTATAATTATAAATTATAATAAAATAAAATTAAAAATAGACTTTATATAATTTAAGGATTTTTAGATGTCAGTCGCATTCAGCAAGGAACAAAATTCAGCTCAAAAAAAATGTGCTATAAGCGAAAGATTTGTATTTAATTTTCGAATTTTAAGCTACTCCTTTCGGAAATTAGAAATTTCAGTTGAAGGTCTTAGTAAAACAATCGATTATAATTCAGAATATTTTTTTTGGTTTGTGGAAAATTTAATCTACTTTTTATCAAAAAACAAGTATGCGCTCCGTTGAGATTATGAAAAAATAACACTTTTTAATTTAGAAAATTTACAATTAGCAGAAAATCTTGATGATTTTAAATCAAAATTCAAATTAATTACAACTTTTGATTTAGAACATAACTAAAATATGGAGGAAACATGAAGATTTATACTACTAAAAAAACAAGCCCATTTTACACATTAGTTTGCGAGGAAATGATTCTAAAAGATGACCAGAATCAAGAAGATATTTTATATTTCTACCAGCATAATAATGCAATAATTATCGGAAAAAATCAAAATATTTACGAGGAAATTAAGCTTGAGGAAGTTGAAAAACAAAGAATTGAAATTTATCGTCGACTTTCTGGGGGCGGTGCTGTTTATCACGATTTAGGAAACATTAATTTTTCATTTATAACTAAAAAACAGAATCACAGTTATCAAAAATTCTTGACACCAATTATAGAATTTTTTAAATCTTTTGGTTTAGATGCTGAATTCAAAGGTAGAAATGATCTAATAGTTAATGGGGCAAAAGTTTCGGGAAATGCTCAAATAATTTACAAAGATAGAATTGTTCACCATGGAACAATTCTATTTAATGCTAATTTGGCAAAATTAGGACAAGTATTAAAACCAAATCGATTAAAAATTGAGTCCAAAGGAATAAAATCTATACGTCAACGGGTAACAAATATTTTGCATGAAATTGAAGAACAAATCGAAGATTCTGAGTTTATTTCAAGATTAATCACATTTTTTGAAAATAAATATCAAACAAAAGCACAAGATGTTGAAACTTATTTTCAAGATGGGAGGATATCTGAAAAAGATTTTCAAGAAGTTCAAGACCTAAGACGATCTAGAGAATGAGTTTTTGGTTCAAATCCTTATTTTAGCTATGAAAATATAGCCCGAACTAGTGGCGGGGTTTTAAAAGTGCTTGCAAATATTGAGAAAAATCACATTGTTAAAATAAAATTTGAAGGTGATTTCTTATCTCAAAGATCAATTGAGGAAATTCAAGAAATTTTAGAAAATAAGGAATTTACTAGATCAATTCTAGAATCAGAGCTTCTTCAAATTACAAATCTTGATGAATATTTTGGCGCAATTCCTCTTAATGAAATTTTGGATACAATTTTTGGAAGTTAATTATTAATGATGGTTCATTCAAAAATTACTGTTGAAAATGAGGATATTTTTTATTTTTTAGAAGAAACTGGAAAGCAAAAAGTATTATTTTTACACGGTTTTAATTCAAGTCATAATTTCATTTTTCAACTTAAAAAGAAACAAAATCGTAACTATGACATTGTTTCATTTGATTTTCCCGGTTGTGGTCAAGGCACTAATAATAATGAAATTAATGTTAAAAATTACCAAAAAATTGCGACTAGTTTCATTAAAAAGCTCAATCTAAATATCCAAATTGTAATCGGTCACTCACTTGGCGGAGCTATTGCTCTGTATATTTTAAATGAAAATTTGGCAAAAAAAGCGATTTTAGTTGCTCCACTCAATCCTTTTATTTTAGAGAAAAATTCGCAAAGTGAAGCTGAAAAATTAGCAAATTGACTCTTGCCTCAAGACATTGAGTCTGCAAAAGATAGTCTTGAACATTTAGTTTTTACTGATAATTTTAGTTATAAGAAAAATTTAGCAAAAAATGCTATTAATTTTCTTGAAAATGTCACAAAAAAAAGAGAAATTTTTAAAAAGATTGTTTTTGATGAAATCTTTAATTTAGAATGGCTTAAAACCGAATTGTTGCCACTTTACCAACAAAATAATAATTATTTTTTAATTGCTGGTGTTGAAGATCATTTTGTGCCATTAGAAAGTCTTCAAAAAGTTTGTTCAAATTTTAATAAAAATCTTATAAAATTTGAACAAACTGGTCATGCAGTTTTTTTCGAAAGAAGTGATGAAATTAATACTGAAATTGAAAAAATTCTAGAAATTTAAGCCTGTAATCCGGCTCTTATTTTTTCAGCAATTTCTTTTGCTGAGCTTCCCTATTTGTTGGCAGAAATTCACTTTTTAGTGAATATAAATACGAAAAATAACGGTAAATCCGTGTTTTTTGACCTAAAATCTTAATTTTTATTATTTTAAAATTAATCTTCTCCAAAAAAAAAAAAAAAATGCTTTGCCCAAGAAAAAAATATGTTATAATAAATCCTACTTAAGAATAATTAATAAATTTTGATATTGAATTAAGGGGGACTTAGTTATGTTTTTTGTCTAAAAAAATCAGACACTGCGAATTATCCATTATATTTTTAAATATGATGGAATGCCTTAAATTTACCCGTTTAGAAATCTACAAATTTATGGCTTTTAATTGTTGTTCTTTCAAAACTTCACATGTTTTTTTAGGCTCAATTTAAATAAAAATGAGTTTTTTATTTGCATTGAGTTTAAATAGTAGTTGTATTTTTTATGATTTTTGTTATTTTATCCATAAATTGATTTTGCCAGTGTTTTAAAATAGGTAATTAACTTTTGCGAAAAAAGTTAAGAAAGTGCCCAAAATAATAAACTAGGACACTTTCTTAAGATTATCTCATCAAACTGGAAAATTCTAGAAATTTAAGCTTGAAATCCGTCTCTTATTTTTTCAGCAATTTCTTTTGAAGCTAATTTTTCAATGACTTTAAATGCAAATTCAGCTGAAGATGAGGCATTTCTAGCTGAAATATAATTTCGATCAACTGTAACTAAATCGTTTTTTCTTGTTGGTGTGTTTGAATTTGTTTCATCAGGGTATGAACTAAATTCATAATTTGGGGCTAAATTACGCTCAAAAATAGCATTTGGCGCATCACAAATTGCAAAAATATCCTTATTTTGTGCAAAAAATTCACTAATTAATTTGAGTGCTGGCTCACAAGTTCGAAGATGTTGTGCCGCAACTCCGCCTGGTATAAAAATTGCATCAAATTCATTAGATTTTCAATTGCTTTTGGCTTCAATTTGAACAACCCCGAATTGCCCTGTTACAATTTTGTTTTCAGGGTTATAAAATTCAATTTTATCGTATAAATTGGCCTTTTTTATTAACGAAACAAAAGTTGTAAACTCTATATCCTGAAATTTATCAAGCAAAACTACCAATAATTTTTTCATTATTACTCCTCATTAAATAAAATAAAATAAAATAAAATTGTACCATAAATTTTTATGGCACAATTTTATTCGTTAAAAATTTATATATAAAATCTAATTAAAATAAGGTTTTAAAACTTCTGGAACTGTTCAACTACCATCAGGGTTTTGATTTTGCTCGAGTAAAATCGCGACAATTCTATCAATTGCAAGCCCAGATCCGTTAATTGTGTGTGCATAAATGTTATTTTTTTCATCACGATAGCGAATTTTTGCTCTTCTAGCTTGAAAATCGCCACAATAACTAATTGATGAAACTTCACGATATGTCTGTTCTGATGGAAGTCATGCTTCTAAATCAATAGTTTTTTTACTTGAAAATCCAAGATCACCAGTACACAAAAGCACAGCACGATAAGGAATGTTTAGTAATTTCAAAATTTTAGCAGCATCTTGAACAACATTGTCAAATTCTTTTATTCCATTAACTTCATTTGTTATTTTAACAAGTTCAACTTTATGAAATTCATGAAGTCGAATCAAACCTCTTGTGTCTTTACCACCACTTCCAGCCTCGGAACGATAACATTTACTATAGCCAACAAGCGAAATTGGTTTTTCTAGGTCAATAATTTCGTCTTGGTAATAATTTGTCAAAGGAACTTCGGCTGTCGGAATTAATCAAAGATCAGAATTTTTTAAAGAATACAAATCTTCTGAAAATTTCGGAAGTTGACCTGTTCCATATAGCGAATTTTCGAGAACTAAAGTATTTGGAATAATTTCCTCATAACCTGAGTTTACATGAGTATCGATCATAAAATTTATCAAAGCTCGAACTAATTTTGCGGCTAAATTTTTATAAATTACAAAGCGATTTCCTGAAATTTTTACAGCTCGTTTAAAATCTAAAATATCTTTAGATTTACCAAATTCATAGTGAGGTTTGATTTTAGGATCGATTTTTTTTGGTTGTCCCCAGTGATAAATTACTTGATTATCAAGTTCAGAATTTCCAAAAGGAACTGAATCATCAGGAAGATTTGGCACTTCAAGAATTTTTTGACTAACTCAGACATCAAGTTTTTGTCACTCTGTTTCTAAATTTGCAAGTTTATCTTTAATTTGACTTACTTGGTCTTTCAAATCTTCAGAGTTTTTATTTTCACGGACATAAAGGCCGATTTGTTTGCTAGTTTTATTTTTTTGTGCTAATAATTCATCAATGTCCTGACGCAAAAGGTTACGTTTTTGGGCTTTTTGATATAATTCCGCAATTAGAGAAATATCAAAACCACGGTCTGATAATTTTTTTTCAACAAAAGCTTTATTGTTTAAAATTAAACGAATATCCATATTTTAAATTAAATTATTTTTTTAGATTATAAAAAACTTCTCTTCCAGTATATTCGCTTTTTGAATATGTGTCTAAAAACTCTTCAATTACTAGAAGTCGATTATATTTGGCAATTCGGTCAGTTCTTGAAAGTGATCCTGTTTTGATTTGCCCAGATGAAACTGCGATTGCAAGATCAGAAATTGTAGTATCTTCAGATTCACCAGAACGGTGTGAAATAACTGCGGTCAATCCTGATTTTTGTGCAAGTTGAATTGCATCAAGTGTTTCAGTTAAAGTTCCAATTTGATTTAATTTAATTAAAATGGAATTAATTGCCTTTGTTTTGATAGCTTCTTTTAAAATTTCTACATTTGTAACAGTTAAATCATCACCGACAATTTGGTGTGTTTGCCCAAATCTTTTGGTAAAAGCAATAAATCCGTCTCAATCTGATTCAGCAAAACCATCCTCAACTGAAATTATTGGATATTTATCAAAAAGTTGCCCATAATAATCAAGCAATTCTTCTGATGTAAATTCATATTTTTGGTGATCTTCTTGATCAACAGAAGCTGCTTTTAATTTTTTAAAGACATATTTTTGGCCATCATAAAATTCACTAGCAGCAGCATCAATTGAAATTGCAATGGCATTTTCACCATCAACAGCGGGATTAAATCCTGCTTCCTTAATTGCTTCAACTAAAAAATCAAGTGCATGTTCGTGAGAACTTAAATTAGGAGCAAATCCACCTTCATCACCAACTTGAGTTCCAAATCCTGATTTTTTAAGAAGTTTTGCTAAAGTGTGAAATACTTTATTTGATGCTTGCAAAGCTTTTCTAAATGTTGGAAAACCGAGTGGCATAATCATAAACTCTTGAAAATCAAGCGTATTTGAAGCATGCTCACCTCCGTTTATCACATTAAGCATTGGAACTGGCATTAAAGTTGGGTTTGGACCACCTAAATAACGAAAAAGTGGAAGTCTCAACTCACTTGCGGCCGCTTTTGCAACTGCTAAAGAAACACCTAAAATAGCATTTGCACCAAGTCTTTCTTTATTTGGAGTTCCGTCTAAATCGATCATTTTTTGATCAATTAGTCTTTGGTTTTTAACACAAAGTCCAATAATTTCAGGACCAATAATATTATTTACATTATTAACTGCGGTCATTACACCTTTTTGACCAAATCAGTTATAAGCATACTCTGTATTTGAATCACGTAATTCAAGCGCTTCTCTTGATCCAGTTGAAGCTCCTGATGGAACAATTGCACACCCAAAACCGCCAGCTTGGGTGTGAACCTCAACTTGAATTGTAGGATTTCCCCGTGAATCAAGAATTTCTCTTGCAAAAATTCTTGTAATTTTTGACATAAAACACCTCGAATTTGTTATTTATAGTTTAAATTTATTGAATGTATTATTTGCTAAGTAAAAATCAAAAATAATAACATGCTAAAAATTATATCATAAACTATGAATTTAACAAATTCTTAAATAGTAATTTTTGCTTCTTATTTTAGTGTTAATTTAATAACTTTTGGATTTTAGTTTTATTGGGTTTTTGGGCCAAAAAAGTGCCTACAACAATTACGTCAGCTCCTGATTCAAAGACTTTTTTTGCATTATAATCTTTAATTCCACCATCAACCTGGATTAAAATGTTGTAATTTGACTCACGAATTATTTTTGATAAGTTGCTAATTTTTTGGTATGTTTCTTGGATAAAATCCTGCCCGCCTTTTCCAGGTTCAACTGACATTACCAAAATCAGATCAATTTTGGGTAATAAGTCTAAAATTTCTTCAATTTTTGTAGAAGGTTTTATTGCAAGACCTATTTTAATTTTTTCAGAATATTTTAAAATTATCCTATGAATTTCGTCATAATTTTTGCTTTCAAAGTGAATTGTGACAAAATCAACATAGCCAATTAGTTCTTCAATTTGATTTTCAGGATCACTCGACATTAAATGAGCATCAGAAATAAATTTTTTGGATTTAGTCACAATTTTTTTAATTTCTAAAAGAGAAATTGCTGTATTTTCAACAAATTTTCCATCCATAAAATCAAAATGAAATCATTTTATTCCAAGATTCAAAAAAGTTCTAACTAATTTTAGACGGTTATTTTTACTAACATTCAAAAGTGAGGGGCTAATAATCTTTTTTTTCATATTTTTCTAAAAGATAGAGATAATTTTTATACCTAGTTTCTGAAATTATGCCGTGTTTTACAGCATTTTTTACTGCACAGTTTTCTATTGGCTCATGAAAATGAAAGCATGTTCTAAATTTGCATTTAGGCAAAAACTGGCGAAAAATTTCAAATGAACTTTTAATTTGATCCTTGGGAATTTCATCATAATTAAAGCTAGAAAATCCAGGCGTATCTACTATCTGAAAGTCTCCTTTTCTTATAATTTGAACAACTCGCGTGGTGTGTTTTCCGCGATTTAATGAAAAAGAAATTTGCTGAACCTGGAATTGTGTGCCAAACAAATTATTGATAAAACTTGTTTTTCCAACTCCGCTTTGTCCAATAACAAAATTAAGTTTATTTTTAATTTTTTCTTGCAAATCGCTAGGAATTTTTTTTTCATTATTATTAATAAAAAAAATAGAATATCCCATTTTTTGATAATCAAGCAACAAATTTTTATAATCTGGTTCAAGGTCAACTTTGGTAACTATCAAAATTGGACTAATATTTTTAAATTCAATCATTAACAAAAAAGTGTCAAGTAATAAAGGCGAAAAATTTGGTTCCTTGAGGGAAACAAAAATAAGTGCCTGGTCTATATTAGCAACTTTTGGACGCTTTAGTCAGTTTTTTCTTGGAAAAATTTCTTTAATAAATCCACTAGGATCAAACTCAACAAAATCTCCAACTAAAGGAGCTATTTGTTTTTGTCTAAGTGATCCAGATCCTCTCAAAAGTGGATAGAGTTTTTGGGTTGATGGTTCAAAAACATCATAAAAACCCGCTATAACTCTAACAATTTGTCCCTTCATCTACAGCTCTTTTATTTCTGTTGTTATAATTTTTTCAATTTCATCGACACATTGTTTTAAATTGTCATTTACAACTTGAAACTTGAATAAATCCTTAATTTTAATTTCGGATTCAGCCTTTTTAAGTCGAAGATCGATTTGGCTTGATGTCTCAGTGAGTCTATTTTCAATTCTTTTTTTCAGAACTTCAAGCGAGGGGGGTAAAATAAAAATAGTCAAAATTTTATCTAATTGGTTATTTTTTTTATAGTTTTCAATAATATTTTTAGCGCCATTTGTATCAATTTCTAATAAGGGAATGAAATTTTGATCTTGAATATATTGAATTTGTGACTCTAGAGTTCCATAGTAGTTATCAAGATGACAACTTCACTCAATAAATTCATTATTTTTGATTTTTTCTTTAAAAGTTGCATGGTCTAAAAAAAAATAACTCACTCCGTCAATTTCATTAACGCGTTTTGGCCTGGTTGTTGCCGAAATTGCAAGTTTTATAGGCAATTTGTTATTTTTTAATAAAATCGACTCAATAGTCCCTTTGCCAACACCTGAAGGACCGGAAATTACAATTAGTTTATTCATCTTTTGCTTCATTATTAAATCTTAGGAAAAAAACAGTATTTTTAGCATATTTTTTTGTTTTTTCAATTGAAAAAAATTTGGGAATTAATTTAGAACCTAAATTAGTTTTATAAATTATAATTCCAGATTCTTCTAATAAATTATTTTTTGCAATTTTTAAAAAACATTTCTTGGTAATTTCTTCTTCAGCATGTGGCGGATCTAAAAAAATAAAGTCAAACTTTTGTCCAATAAGATCGTTAAGCAAAAATATTGCGTTTTTATTAAATATTTCGTATTTTTTTACGTTATATTTTTTACAAAAATCAACAATATTTTTGTATGCCTGCTGATTTAATTCTGAAGCTACAACTTTTTTTGCGCCACGAGAAGAGGCTTCAAGACCGATTGCACCTGTTCCAGCAAACAGATCTAAAACTTTTGAATTTGGAATTTCAAATTGTAACTGTGAAAAAATCGACTCACGACAACGATCAGACATAGGTCTAACTACTGAAAATTCAGGATTTTTTATTACAGCACGCCTATAATTACCAGAAATTATTCTAATCATAAATATTTATAAAATTATACCAAAAAATTTAAAAAATAATATATGAATTTTTTTTTAAAAACATCTTTAAAATTTCAAAAATAGAATAAACATGGTCAAAATTGATTTTTTCCAAATATTCATCAAGTGTAAAATTGGCTCAATACAAAATTTCCAATTCCTTGACATTAAATCTAAAAAAAGGTTTTAAAGTGCGATGATAAACACATTCCATTCCGCCATAAAAATCAAAATTTACAAGTCTTTGATTGGTTTTGCAAACTTTACAACTAGTTAAATTGCCGATTCAACCGTTAATTTTAATTCAGTTGATAATTACATAGACTATTATTGCGTTTACATTTTTATCGTTTATTTTGGAAAAGGCACTTTGAAAAATATTGAAAATTTTAGAATCATAGTTATTTTCATCACTAAATTGATAAATTACTTTTCAAAACTTATAAATATTTTCGTTAGTTAAATCCAAGCGAACAAGGGATTCACCCTTTTTTAGTTTAGATAATTTATTAGGATTTTTGGCCAAAAAAATCTCAAACTCACCAAGGCAGCCGGGATTTAATATATAAATATTTTTGCTAGTTGGGCGACGTACACCAAGGGCAACCATCTTAAGAATCCCAAAATTTGTTACTAATTTAACTATTAAATCAAAGTCCCTAAAGTTAAATCTTTCGACAACTATCCCTTTAATGATTTTTTCAGCCATTTTTTCATTAAAACTTATTATATGGTATTTAGGTTTAAAGATCTAAAATTAGTTAATTCTATTAAGATGAAATTTATTTTAAGGTAAAAAATTAATTTCTAAAATATTTTAGTTATAAAATATAATTATACCACAAATTAATTTTTTTTATTGATTTGTCATTTTTTTTATTCATTTTTTTCAATAATGCTTCAAAATTAGCAATTACATAAATGGTTTAGCTTAAAATTTAGCCTTTTTTTATGCTATAATTTGGTTAACAAAACTTAATAAAAATGTTTAGGATTTAAATTAAGCTTTGTAAAAAGCGAAATGGTTTGGTTTATGAAAAAACTTAGTAAACTTATTTTTTCTAATCTGTTTTTAGGGTCATTATCCATAATTTTATTTTCAGCATGCAATGTAAATAGCGATAAATTGGTTTCTAAAGAACAAATTAGTCCAAAAGTTCATGCAAAAATTGAAAACCAACAACAAACCAGTCTTGATGATGTGGATTGGAAAAACATTAACTTTGAATATGACAGCAAAAAATACAATTTGGAAAAATTGAATTTAAATAAAAATTTTGAACTAAATTTGTTAAGAGTTAGCGTTTTGCTCGTTGATCCTGAAAAGCAACTTTCAATACCAAAAGAGTTTGTTTTTACTTCGTTTTTAAAAGTAAAAGACAAAGTACAAGACCCAAATTTAGATAAACCTGAAGAACCAATTAAAGAAGAAGAACCAAAAAAAGTTGAAAAAAGCCCTAATCCTCAACCTAATATTTCTAAGATTAAAAGAGAGAGAATTTTAAAACCACCTAGTACTAGTAAACCTGAAATCACAAGAATTATTAGGCCTCAAGAAAAACCAAAATCACAAATTGTAAATAATCCTAGTCCAAACATCAATAATATTCCAATTAATAATTCGCCTATTAATAGAATAAATTCAAACCAATTTCAAAGTGTAAATTACAATACAAAAGCTTATAATCCACTTTTTGAAACAACTCCAAAGTTAAAATATACAAATAGAATTTACAGTGAATCACAAAATCCTGAATATTTTAAAGACGATCATTATTTTGACCAAAATTTTTTACTAAATCATTCAGTGATGCAAATTATTCAAAATACACCAAAATATCAAACTGGAGTGCATAATTTATACACTTTTTTGTACAACGGCGATAATAATCAACCAATTAATTTTCTTGATCCAAATGATCCAAATAGAAATAAAAGATTTTGAGAATTAGCAAAAAATGTCGGTCATTACGGCGATTTTGGTAGAAACAATGAAGAAAAATTAATGTTTTATAATCGTGGTATTTCTTATAATGGAATGGCTGAACAAGTATATCTTCCAAGGTTTTCTGAGAATGAATCTTTTGGAGCTTCAAGTAATTCTGAGAACTTAACAGAAATTGTAAAGAAAAATCCTTTTGGTTTTTTGCCATCTAATTTAAGTCAGTTATTTTATTACATGAAAATCGATGAAATTGGCAAAATTTTTAAAATCGCTAATTTAAAAAAAGTTAGCGCTAATTTTGATGACAAAAAAGGTGAAATTAGTATTTTGTTTGAAAGTGGTTATGGCAAAAAACAAATTTGAAAATCAAGTTCAACTAATTCTAATTTAAAAAAAGATATTGACTATGAAAAGTTCATTTATGATCGCTCATTTAGTCTTGGAATTTACGGATATAAATATTATCAAGATGATTATTTTCGAGATAGATACGGCACTGAGGCTTTTAAAGAATACGGTACCGCCTGAGTTTTAGATAGAATAACAAACAATGACGCTAATTCTGATAGTTATGAACTTTTAGTTGGAACAAACATTCATGTTTGGAATATGCCACAAATTTTTGACAAAAGCATGTATTTTTTTAATTTAGATAACAAAAGTGAAAAATCAAAAAAATGAAATGCTGGCTTTGTTAACCAAAAATATGAATTTATTTCTGAGCAGGATACAAAAAAGGACAATAAATTAAGACCTTTTTTTACCGCGGCTCGTTCAGCCAATTTAATTTCTGACAATAAATACGAAAATACATACGAAAAAATTAAAGAATACCCAGTTTTTGATGCCTATGATAGCTATTTAAGCGCTCCATATTACACTCCGCGCTACAAAGTTGATGGAATAATGGGCCATGACGTCGATGTTGGCTATAAATATTTAGATAATTATAATGAAGCAACCCGAGTTGGAACAACCAAAAACGGTGGTTCAGACTTTGTTATTCTACGACTTAAAATTAAAAAAACTGATTTAGGACATATTTTACCTGAATTAAAAAAAGTTATTGATTTTGGTAATGAAAAAGATTGACATATTGGTCTAGGTCGCAATGAAAAATTTAGTCCAATAAAAACACAATTTTATGGCGGATATCCAGTTGCTACTAAAGACAATGAAAATGGTGATTGAGACAAAGGTGTAAATTTTAAATCTAATAAATCAACAGGCGGAATAATTAACACCAGATCACGTGTAATTAATGATAGTCTTTTTCATGGCCTTTGAGTTCCTTATAATGATGCTGAAAATAAAGACTGAAATGCTAAACATGAAAAGTGAAAAAACTACCAAAAACCATTTCTTGACAATTTAAAACACGGAATGATAAAAAGGGTTTTAAATCAGCATTCAAATTTGTATACAAAAGTAAAATCTGAAAATAAATTAGACGCTCTTGGTCCTGGATCTTCAGGATCGATGGCTATTGATTCAAGTTTTAATTTAATTGGTATAAATTATTCCTATTCAACTGACCCAGAAAGCAACACTTTTTCAAATGCAATTTCATTAATGGAGGGTCAGTCTACCTATTTTGATGGATTTAACGGCAATATTCGCGAGGATTTTAAGAAAAAATTACAAAAAGATGGCTTATATACAATTAAGATTAATCCAAAATCCTAAAAATTATCTTAGCTAATTTTTTGATTTAGTAGTTTTTTGCAATTTTTTAGATATTTTATTTTGAATTTTTGGCAAAATTCACGGGTAATTTGGCAAATTTGGTCTAGTATTTTGAGCAAAAACACTAAATTTTAAATCTGACCATCATGAAAGAAAAATCTACTTTTTAATTAAATAAAACAAACTAAAAAAGGTAAAATTTTAACTTAAAAAGCAAAACCATAAAAAATACAACTACTATTTAAACTCAATGTAAAAAGAAAACTCGTTTTTACTTACATTGAGCCTAAAAAAATATATGAAGTTTTGAAAGAACAATAATCAAAAGCCATAAATTTGTAGATTTCTAAACAGGTAAATTTAAGGCATTCCATCATATTTAAAAATATAATGGAAAATTTGCGCTGTCTTATTTTATTATGACAAAAAACATAACTAATTCCCCCTTAATTCATATCAAAATTTATTAATTCATTCTTAAGTGAGATTAATTATACCTTAATTTTTTCCTAGATCAAGCATTTTTTTTTTTTTTTTACAAATGCTCATTTTAAAATAATAAAAATTAAGATTTTAGGCCAAAAAACACAGATTTATGGGTATTTTTGCATATTTGTATTCAATAAAAAGTGATTTTTTGCAATCAAACTGGCAAACTCAGGAGCTGTAAATCCAAATTTTTTTACAACATTTCTTAGCAAAATTTGACAGTTAGGTTAAATGACCTATTTTTGACACTTAATAAGGTTAGATGTTTGAATCTGGTTTTTGATAAATTTTTAGTATTGCAATAAAATTTTTTGCTGATAAAGTCTTTGGATTTTTGCTAATTTGGTTTAAAATAGTAATTTTTTAAAATTTTAATAAAAAGTACTATTTTTTATATTTTAAATATATTTTTAAAAAATAATTTTAAAAATGGTATAATTTGTAAATTAAAATTTATTTTGGAGAAAACATGGAAAACAACAAGAAAAAACTTGATCATTTGAACGAATTGCAATACAAAGTTACCCAAGAAAATTTTACAGAACCACCTTTTGATAATCTTTATAACGATAATTACGAAGAAGGTGTTTATGTTGATATTATCGACGGAACTCCGCTTTTTTTATCTTCAACTAAGTATAATTCAGGATCTGGTTGACCATCTTTTTGAAAACCTTTAAACGAGGACTCGATTGTTGAAGTTCTTGATTTTAGCCACTCAATGACTAGAGTTGAGGTTCGCTCAAAAAATGCTGATTCCCATTTAGGTCACGTTTTTAATGATGGGCCTAAAGATCAGGGAGGAAGACGTTATTGCATTAATTCGGCTGCCCTTAAATTTATTCCTAAAAATGAATTAAAAAGCAATAATCTAGAACACCTTTTAAAATACTTTGACTAAATTTTATTTAAAACAAAAATAAGAAAAAGTATTATTTTTAATAATAAATATTGTAAAATTTTAAATCATGAAATTACTAAGAAAATCAAAATTAAACTTTTTATTTTTTTCAGTAATTTTTTTATTTTTATCAAGTTGTTCAGTTAAGTCAAATGTACCTGAAATAAAAAATCCTGCTGGTAAAATAAATAAAAATATTGATAATTCGCCAAAAATTGAACCACCAACTCAACCATCAAATCCGTCTCAACCATCAAATCCGTCTCAACCACCTCAACCATCAAATCCAGATCAAAATCCATCAACTCCTGAAATTAAAAAAGATGATACCCAAATTGATAACGATAAAAACCACGAAAAAAATAAGACTTCAGTGATTAGTCAAAAACCTGATTTGCCTCCCACTATTATAAAAATAAAAAAGTCTGATGAAGGTAAAGAAAAATCCAGTATAATTAAAAAAATAGATGATAAAAAAGACCCAGAACAACCAAAAATTCCATCTTTTACACCGCAAAAGCCAAGCGATGAAGAGCAAATAGTTGTTCAGCCTTTTGAGCCAAAAAAGCATGAAAAAGAAACTGATGTCCAATTAGCTCAATTAAAAGGTTATCTTTCAACTTTAGCTAATTCATTTCAAATTACAAAAAACATGCAAAGTTCAAACCCCCTAACAATAATTCACGGTGGTAAAACTGATTATAAAAATTTTTCTTATGTAAATTTTGTTGACCCAATCCATGATTTGAAAAATGAGTATGATATTAAATTAGATTTTTCCAGCGCTGTTGTTGCTTCTATAGGCGCATCAAACGAAAAAAAACCTATAAATAACGTGCTTTTAGTTTTATATCGTAAAGATAATTCCTCGATTAAATCCTCAAAAACAGTCAGTCTTTTTTATGAACAAGAACAAACATCGCAAATAAGTTTAGTAGCTAAACAATTACCTGATGATTTTAAAAACATTTTTCCTTCATTTTTAGCTTTTTCCTTGATAAACTCAAACAATGATGTTATATCCAACCCATTTTTTAATCAAATTGGTCATGTTTTAAATAATCGAAATTTTGGGGTTGGACTTAAAGATACTTTTGCCAAATTTAGCCCTGAAATTAGCGATGATGAAAAGGAAAAATATGGATTTGATGTTGTTAGTGCTCAACCCGATGATGAAAATGGAAAATTAAAACTTAATTTACAAATTTGAAAAATAGAACAAAATACTGAGATAAAAACGTTTTTACCAGATAATAAAAGTCTTGAATTTTCAGGTTTAGCTAAAAATTCAGACAATATTTACCAAATCGAATTAGCAGAAAATACTTTAGAAATTGATGTTTTAAAAAGCAATATTAAAAAAACATTATTAGAAGGAGATTTAAAATCTAACTTTAGAAAACATGAATTTTTAAAATATTTACTAGAACACTTATATATAAGAGTTAATGCTGAAATTAATAATAAGTGGATTAAATTATCTGAAGTTCAACATAATAAATGATTGTTTTTCCCGCAAATTCAATTTGCAAATTTAATTCCCACTCAATTAATAAATGATTTGACTTTGGAAAGAAATGATAAAAAAATTACTTGAACCTTAGATTTAAAAACAGTTTTACTAAATAACAATCAAATTTTGACCCCTAATGGCGAATTTTTGCTAGGTAAGGAAAAAATTCACAAAATTAGTGGTGTTCTTGAAATTAATTAAAAAAATTTCAAGTAAATTTTTTTAATTAATTATTTTTTCTAGTGGTACAATTTAATACAATTTTGAAAATTAAAGGCCAAAATAATGAAAACAAAATCAAAAAACTCACTTACAGAACGACAATTTATTTTTTATGGGCTAAATTATGTTGTAGGATTTGGCTTCATAGCCACTATTTCGAGAGTAATTAATCAAGGAATTTGGGGTGTTTTTGTCTTTATTCTAACATCTTTAATTACTTTAGCGGTTATTTTTGCTTTTGCTCGAGCTGGGCAGAAATACCAAAATGAAGTTGGTGGTTCATATGCATATGCTAAAAAAACCTTTAAAAATGGACTTGTTTTCTTCTTAGGTTGAAATCAAGTTGCCCGAATTATGCTTTTCTCGGCAACAAGTCCGCTATTTTTTTCAACACTACTAACAGAATTTGATCCCGATCGCCAATGACTTTATGTTGCAATTTCATTAGTAGTTTATATAATTTTAATTCTTGCCGGTAGCTTTGGATTTAAACTCTCAAAACGAATAATTTTATTTACTGCTATTTTTAAATGAGCAACACTTTTTATTGGTTTTGGTTTAATCATTTATTTAATTATTCAATCAAATACATATGGACATAGTTTTAGCCAAATCCAACCTTTTAGTGTTACATTATTCGCTGGAACAATTTTATCATTTATTTATTCTTATGGTGGTTTTGAGTCATTAGCGACAATTTCACAAAATGTCGAAACAAAACGATTTAAAAAAGTAATAATTCTAATGTTTCTTATAGTAATTTCCGCCTATTTTTTATTTTATATAATTTTTTTAGGACTTGGTAGCGAATATCTTTCAAACTTTGGACTTGAAAAAGTCTACGAAACTCTTTGAGGTGCCTCAGGAGTATCACTTTTTACAATCGGATTATTCTTTAATCGAATGTCAGCAACAATGGGATCAGTCCAACCTTATGCAAGATATATTGCCCCGCTTGCTGAAGACGGTTTTTTACCTTCGGTTTTTGCCAAAAAAAATAAGCACAACGAATATCAACATGCTATTTATCTTTCAGTTTCGCTGGCAATTACTTCAAGTATAATTTTTACAATTATTCCTCGAATTGCAGGTGTTACAGACACTTTTGGTACAATTTTAAAGGCGGGAAATATCTCGTTTTTAATTCAGTATTTTCTCACACTTTTTACAGTTTTACTTTGAAAATGACGAAAAAATGAGCAAATTCCAATTTGAGAAATTGTAATTTATATTTTAGGTATGATTGTTATTTTATTTACACTTATTGTTTCTCAGTTACCTTTTATTAGTTCTGAAGAAGTAGCTTTTGAGCAGTTTATACCTTTGATAAGTTATGTTGGCGCAATTTTAATTGGATATATTGTTAAATTTTTAACTTCTTGACTAAAAAAGAGAAAATTGAGAAAAGTAGTTAGTTAATATTGTTTTAAAGCCCATCAAAACATAAAAAAAGCTATGAATTCATAGCTTTTTTTATGTTTTAGCTTTTATAATTCTAAAAATTTTCCCAAAAAAATAAAGACAATAAGTTAAGCCAGATTTAAGTTTATTGACTAAAAAAGGACAATAAAAAGACTTTTTAGCTAAAAAGTTTTTTTTAACGTTTTCTTGGGCTTTTTTCTTAATTTAGAGCAGAAGGAGGACGTATGAATAAAAAATTAATTCACTATGCAATCAAATATAAAGGGGATTATTTTTCAATCCAAAAGGCAATTCAACAAAATGAAGAGGTAACAGATGAGCAAATAGAAAAAATTGAACAATTAATTAATTCAGAAGAGATTAGGGCAATTACAATTACAGATAAAAATTACCCTGAATCCTTACGGATTCTTAAAAACCCACCATATGTGATATTTTATAGTGGCAATATCGAAGTTTTAAATGACTTACAACCAAAAGCTTCACTAATTGGTGAAAATTATATTCCTCAAATTCAAAATTTTTTTAATCGCTCACTTGATCAAATAATAAAAAGACACGTTTTAGTGACAAATGGATATAAAGGAGTAGAACAAAAAGTAATGGAATTTTTCCGTTTACATGAAATACCAATTATTGGCGTTTCAGTAAATGGAGTTGAAAATCCTTGAATGTTTGAAAATTTTAAAGATTACGATAAATTATTAATAATTTCTGAATACCCTAAGGGGGTTAACATTAATAAAAAACGGCTAGTCCAACGGAATCGATTAGTCGCTGCCCTTAGTAATTTTTTAGTGGTTTATTCACTTCGCCAAAAAGGTGGATCACAAAATCTAGTTAATTTTTTTCTCGATCTTGGTAAGGAAATTTATTGCTTTTATGATGATGATTATGAGAATCTAATTGATTTTAAAGGCTCTTTTGATTTAATTTATCAAGGAGCAAATTGGATAACTGAAATCAAAGATGTGCATTACAAAATAGGAATGGGTGAAAAATAATGTATTTTTTAAGTTTATTTCAAGACACCAAAGTTGGAGGCGAGTTATCGACTCTTGCAACTACGCTGCAAAATTGAATAAAATATCTGACTCAAATAGGAATGCCCGTTGTTGGTGGAATTTTAGTTGCCGCAATTGTTTTTTTCGCGACAATGCTTGCAATTACCCACGATGTTGAAAAGCGGGATAAGTGAAAAAAAGCATTAATTTGGTCCTCAATTGGATTTGTAATCATTCTAGTTGCCCTTGGATTATCAACAGTAATAATCTCTGTTGCAAGTTCAGCAGCAACTGGCGGAGCTAAAGGGTAATGTTTGGTTGACTTTTTAGTGGTTTAATCAATATTATTACTTACCCATTTTTTACTTTGGGATGGTATTTACTTGTTTATTTACCTTTTTCAGTTATTGCCTTTTTTAATTATATTTTCGAAAAAATTGGCATAAACATTATTGTCCATGCAATTTTTCATAGACAAACATTTTCGTTTGAAAGTCTTCCAATCGGTTTTTGAATTTTTGCAATTGCCTCGATTTCAATGGGTTTTATTGTTCTTATTTTACGATATGTCAAATTTTTAATTATTCGTCGTAATTCTGCAGATACAGAAATTGCGGCGATGTCTAAAGTTAGTGTTGGCTCTTTTATTTTTATTTTTGCTTTTCCAGTTATTTTTTTTGCTTTACTAATTGCAATTCAGTCAACCTTAACAATAATAAATAATTATATTAGTGGCGACCAAAATTTAATTGAATTAATGTTAAAATCGGCATCAAACAAAATTCCTGACAGCGAAATTCAAACAATTAGTCAAGATTTTAGTGTTCCTTCTTATTCAACTTTTACTTCAATGGAATCCGGTGAGGGAATAATTTTAATTATAACACTTTCGGCATCTTCAATTGTTGTTGCCTATATTTTAGGAATTAGTTTTATTTCATTATTCACGGCATCAGCACAACTTTTTATGAATTTTATAACCATGCCACTTTGAGCAGTAAGTAGCATTTGGGACGATGGTAGAAAACTAAAAACTTGAACAAGAACATTTTTTGGCCAATTTGCAGTAATTATTATTTACCAAGTCAGTTTTAATTTGTTCTTAATTTGAGTAGCTTCGACCTATAAAATTGCAGACTCAATTGATTTTGAAGGAGCAAAAGGGATATTTATCTTCCGTTTTTTGCTAAAAATATCTTTTATAATCGGCGGCGGACTGGCAATTTCTACCTTTACTCGCCAAATTGCGGCTAATTATGGACAGGCCGGAGCTGTTGAACATCACCAAAGATTAGCTTCTTCTACTCTAAAAGTTGGTGGGGTTGCTCTTGCTGGAGCGGCCGGGACAATGTTTAAATTAAACCAAAATAATCACAAAAAATGCTACCGATTTAACAGGTTTGCCTTCAAAATGAAATCAAAAAAAACCATTTGATATTGTTGATAATTCAATTCTTCCTAACCAAAAACAAAGTCCTTGAAGAAATGCAATGAACCTAGTGGGAATTGGGACTGGAGTTGCTTTTGCTGCGACACAAGCTAAACCTTTGATTCGAAAATGACGAAATTACAGAGCTAATCGGGCTTTAAATGGGGAGCAAAAAGGATTAAAAAATTTTTTTAACAAAAAAATTAATAGTTTATTCTCGAAATTTAAAAGAGGCGATTCAAGTCAAAATTTAAAACAAAAGCCAAAAAATACACGCTCAACTATTGAAAAAACATCAGAAAATCCGTCATCTCAAAATAAAATCGATGAAGCGCCAATAATAAATCAAAATGATTCATTATTGACTGAAAAAAGTGCAACTTCTGAAGATAAATTAGAACAAACTGATTCATTAAGCCAATCTAAAAATGAATCTAGTGATGAAAAACAACTAAAAATGGAAAAAAATGATGTTGAAATTAGACCAAATTCAGATCAACAAGAGAATTCTGAAAATAAAACTGATGAAAAAAATCAAACTGAAAATCCAGAAATAGTAGAAAAACCTGCAAAAAAACAAGGTTTTTGGGCTAGATTTTGAGGTGAGTGACCTGAAGAAGAGACTAAAAAAACGCGAAGAAAATCTTCTAAAGCAAAAGATACAACTGCTGAAAAAGAAACTAAAAAAGTTAAAAAAGCAGTAAAAAAGAAGGAAACTAAAGCAGAAAAAGCAAGTGAACCTAAAGAAAAAAAGGTAAAAATTGACAAGTCTGATTCAAAATTAGATGAAAAAACTACTGACAAAAAAGAAAAAACAAGAAAAATAAAAACTAGTGAAAAAAGTAGCGGCGACTCTGTAACATCAGATGAAAAATCATCCATAGCTAAAGAAGAAAACGCAAAAACCGTTGAAAAAGTTAGCCCACAAATTGAACAAAATGATGAAAAAATTGACAATATAGAGTCCAAAAAAACACGAACTAGAAAGAAAAAAGCCGAAATTAATGTTGACAGTCAAGCCCAAAATAATACTGAAATAATTTTAAATTCTGAATTAAAAACTGCTGAATCTAAACTAAATTTAAAACCAGTTAAAGATGAATTAAACGAAAATAAGACTAAAAAAGATGAACAAATTGAGGGTCAATCAGATAAACCAAACACTAATAGCGCTGAAAAACAAGAAAAAGATAAGTAAAACAATTAATACAAACATTTTGTATTTTGGATAGGTAAATTATGAAATTACAAAATAAACGAATTAAAAATGTTCAAATCCAAATTTTTCGACACATTACACTAATTGACATTCCAATAATTATTGTTTTGTTTTTAGTTTCTGCCTCTATTAGTTTTGCACTTCCTGAAAATTTATTTATTTTGCTAAAAATGTTAATTTCTACTGCCTTTTTTTTAGTTTGAACAGTTCCATTAATAAAATACTACAAAAATTGGGGGCTAAAGGGTTATAAAATTATCTGGTATATCGCTCTTTATATTACAAGACCTAAAGTTTATAGCAAAATTTCCTCTACAAGCGCAAATACACGAAATTTATTACCATATAGCCGTGCTAAACAGGATTTTATTAAAATTTCAGGCGGATTTATAGCTGGAGTTGAAATTTATGGTCAGGATATTTTTAGCATTGGAAGTCAAAAAATTGAACAAATTCTTGAACAATTTACAACAAGTCTTAATGCTGTTAATAGTCGAATTTCGATTGTAAAAATTGCTCATCCTAATGATTTAACAAAAAATAAACTATTTTTTTTACAAAATCAGGAAGAATGTAAAGCCAATTTGAACGAAAATTTTTGTCAATTTTACAAAAATGATATTGCAAATTTTGACACTTATCTACATCATCGTTATTTTATTATTATTTATGAAAAAAATGATGTTAGTTTGCTTCAGCAACTTAATTTGCTTAGATCGAACATTTCATCAACAGGTTTTCGCGCTAAAACTTGTACACTTAGAGATTTACTTGATTTAAATTTGAAAATAATTAATTTTAGTGATTTTTTAAGTGATCAAGAATATAAAAAAATTCAAGAAGGTGATGATATTAGCAAATATTTGGCACAAGACCGAATTGAATGACATCCAGAATATTTTAAAATTAATGACATTTATTTTTCAGTCCAAACAATTAATGAATATCCATTCAATCTTCCTCTTGGGTGAGCAGCACAACTTTTTTCAACAAATAGCAGCGTTGTTTGGCATTTGAATCGACTAACAAGCGCCGAAAAAGAAACAAGTTTTAACCGAGGTGCAAAAAATTTAGAATCTAATTTGAATGACCAAAAAAATGTTGTCCAAAAATCTAAAACCGCTACTGAGCGAGCAGCTCTTGAAGAAATAATTAACATCGCTGGCTCTTCAAATGAAGAAATATTTTATTCGACATTCATTTTTTTGAATTGAGGGGAAACAAAGTCTCAACTTAAAGAAATTGAAAGTAAAAATCGAAATAATTTAAGGAATATTGGCGGAACAATAAATCCACTAAAATACCGTCAATTACAGGGTTTTGCTTCACTTTTTTTCCGTTTTAGCAACCTTTTAAAGGAAGAAATTGAAATGCAAGCAAGTAATGTTGCATTTGGAATTCCTTTTACATCTCGAAATTTTAATGACGGAAATTATAATATAATTGGGATTAGTAAAACTGATTATACCCCTATTTTTTTCGATCTTTTTTTGCAAAATCAAGATCGAAAAAATTCAAATTGTTTCATTTTAGGAACTTCTGGCGCCGGTAAGTCAACATTGACAAAAAAATTGCTAACTTATAATAAAGCTGTCGGAAATTCAGTGATTATTTTAGATCCACAAAACGAATATTGGAGAATAGGCGAAGAACTAAAAGCAAATACAATTAATTTTGCCAGTGGATCATCAACAATTTTTAACCCTTTACAAATTCAAAAAGTTTTTAATCCTCAGTCAAAAATTATTGATGAAACTATTTATAACAACGCCGAAACTATTTCACTTCACCTACAAAATTTAGAGCGCTTTTTCGGTATTTTGCTTCCAAATTTAGATCACAAAATGCTAATGTCTATCATTGAATGTGTTAATGAAATTTATAAAAATAAGAACTTTTATACACTTTTTAATGATGTTAGCCTTCTAGAACCCCGTGAATTTCCAACTATTGATGACTTAATTGCTAATTACAAATTAATGAATTTTTCTTACATTAGTCAGCATGAAAAAATGATTGTCTCATCAACTTTGGAGTACGAATTTAGTAAATACGGGAAACTTAATAGACTTTTTAATGGTCAAAACTCGAATTTTAATATTGAAAATGGTCTTGTAATATTTAATGTTTCAACATTGATGCATCTGGAAAAACGTATTTACCAAGCAGCATTTTTTTTAATTCTGTCATTTATAGAAGGAAAAATTGCTACAAATTTTTACAAAAATAAAAAAATTACTCTAATTGTCGACGAAGCGCACCGATTTATTGATGAATCAAACACAATCGCGCTAGATTTTTTGTTTAAAATTGCCAAAACTATTCGTAAATACAATGGTGGTTTGATAATAACAACACAAAATCCGGGCGATTTTGCAATTAGTGGGGAAGCTGCTCGAAAAAGTGAAGCTATTATTGAAAACTGCCAATATGCTTTCTTTTTTAATTTAAAAAGTAACGATATAAATAAAGTAGACAAACTTTTTTCATCTTCAGGCGGACTTACTGATGAAGAAAAAAAATTTATTGCACTGGCCCAAATAGGTGAGTTCATTTTTTCTGCAAATTTAAATGATCGATATATTTGTTCAGGTTATTTTAACAATGCCGAAAAAAAATTATTTTTCGATAAAGGCGATAAACTAATTAACAAAGGAGATTAATGAGCAAAAAAATACCATTTTTTTTAATTTCTGGCCTTATTCCTGCGCTTTTTTTGTCGGCAGGTTACCAAAACACAACTTATTTTAAATTAAATAATTATGATAATTATGAAACAAAATCTGAATTTGCAAATTTTAGTGCTCAATTTGACTTAGAAATTGAAAGACAACTTGATTCATTTAGTTTTGAATGAATAAAAGATAAAAACATTAACTCAAAAGGTGAAATAAGGAAACTAAATTCATATTGATTTGATCGAGAGATCAAAGAAAAATTTTACCAACCAGGCTCAAGACCTGAAATAAAAAGTGAAAATTTTGCACCTGAATATTGCAGTCAACTTGAAAATTGTCGAAATTGACAATTTTATTTGAATGAATCCAAATTCAGAAATTGGAAAGAAGAAACAATTTTTAGCATTTATGGCGAATATGATAAGTCAATTTTTGACCGAAATTCATTATCAATAACATCAAAAAAACATAATAAAATCAACATTTCAGACATTTTAAATGAGTATGCCAAAAATAAAATTGGCGAACTTGAAAAGAATTTTAACCTTAAAAACATAAAAATAAATCATTTAATTTACAGAGTTGGATTTGAATTACAAAGAGATAAAATTAAAAAATTTACTGTAAATTTGCAATATCGATATTCATACCAAAAAAGAGTTCTAAATAAGGATCTAGAGCTTGAAAAATATTTGTCTGATTTAAGGCAAAATTTTAATAACTCAATTATCAAGAATAACCAAATTTCGATAAGTATTGAAACAAATCAACAAAAAAATGATGAAATTCAAAGTTTTTCGCTGACCTCATCTCAAAAAGGTCTAAAAGAAATTGAAAAAAAAGTTGCTGAATTTTCAAATGAACTTTTTAAAAAAGGAAAAAAATACAACGAAGATCTACATTTTAACATTGTTGCCGACAGGCAAATTGAATTTTTTATAAGATTTAAGCACCCTCAGGACAAAAATTTTTACAATTTCCAGTTAAATAACAAGGTGAATGTAAACTTATTTTTTGAAGATAAAGACAAATTTTGAAAAAGGCTAACAATTATACCAGGTAATATTTATGATCCTAAAACTTATCAGTCAAAAATTGACGAACCAGTGCAAATTTATGAACCAAAAACTCAAACAAATGAGGGTGGAGTTCGGAGAATATACGGGGGAAAATGAGAATATCATAATAAAATAAAGTTAAATTTCATTACAAATCCAGATGAAAATGAAATTTTATATGTCAACGGAAATCCTGTCGATGTTTTGGATCTTAATTTTGATTATGATCTTGAGGACTTGAGACTTGAACAAAAAAACCAGCAAAATTCAACAAACAGTTATAAAGTTGAAATTAAAAAATTTCAAAAAGACAATAAAATACAGGATAATTCAGAATTAGTGGCCATTTATGAAATTGAATTTGTAATTAAAGCCGCAAATTCAATTATGGATATAAAGTGGTTTGCTTGAGATCCAAAAAATAACAAGGATCAGCAAAAATTAATTGAACCTTACTTAAAAGACAAAAATGGGCAAATAATTTATGATCAATTTGGAGTTAAGGTTAAAAATCCTGAATATGATCCATTAATTGATGTAAAAACTGGAACTAAAAAGCAAATTGTTTGAATATCAACCGGTAAAAATCCTGATTCTATTCCTGAAAACAGTAATTTTGCTCAACTTCCAAGCGAAATTTCGCGTTTTAATTTAGGTCTTGAATCAGAATTTGGATTCATTGCAGAAGCAAGTGTTAGTGGAAAAGGCGCCAATATAGTGCTAAATTCAAATCCTGAGAATGATAAAGTTTCGTCTTTTAGATATTTAGTTGACTCAGATAATAGTGAAAATTTTGAAATTTTAAGCAAAAACGGTCAAAAATCAGAAAAATTTGACATTACAAATAGTGCAAATAAATATTTTTCGATTGGGGGAGTTTGACTTTTTTCATCTAAATTTGACAAAGGACTTTCATCATATAAAATTGTTTCCATTGGTGAAAATTCAAGTTCTCAACTTTTTAATGATGTTTTTCCAAATAAATCAATTATCCCTTTTTGGGAATCAAAAGCAGGTCAAATTTTAGAACAATACTTACTTTTAGAAAAAATAACAAATGAAAATATCAAAAAATTAACTTATGAACAAATTCTATTATATTGAAGAAATTTTATAGATAATGTTGTAAAAAAACAGCAAATTAACAGAATTAATCAAAAATTAGACCAAAACATCGAAATTAAAAACAAAATTGTTTTATTAGTTCAAAAAAATTTGACTTTTGAAAATTTAGAACAGGCAATTAACGAAAACACAGGTTCAAATCACGATTTTGAAAGCACAACAGGCCGCAAAGCTCTCCAAATTAACCCAGAAATGATTTCTGAAGTATCTAAATTTTTTATAGATAACAATGAAAATTCTGGTAATATTGATATAAAAATTGAAAATATTGTTCAGAGTCAGGATAATAAATTTGATTTTGATATTAAGATACTTAAAAAAGATAATAAAAATGCAGAAAATTTTGATGAAGTTTTAGGTATCTTGAGTTTTTCTGATATTGAAATTAAAGATTCAGAACAAAATGAAAATAAAACTAAAATTAAATTTAATTTGAAAAACGACAAACACACAGTAAGTCAAAATTTGCAAAATTCATCTCAGATAATGGATTACTTTTCAAATCAAGAAAATTTTGATAAAGTGAATCTGTTTTTAGAAGAAAATGACGAAAATATAATTGCAAATTTTAATCTAAAGCCTGAGTATAACGAGCTTTTTGATTTACAAACTCCCTTTATCGTTGTGAAAAAAAGCACAAAAAATAGTGATATTTTTCAAGATTCAAGAAATATTTTTGATGAACTTTTGTTAGAGCGAATTAATCTTACTGGTATAGAAAATTTGCAAAATGCCAAAAATTTTATTTTGGAGCAAATCCAGGCGAGTTGAAAAGACATAAAATACAACTATAATTCTGACTTTATAATTGAAAATTTTGATAATGTTGTTGAAAAAGCGATAAAAAATATCGAAGAAAGTGAACAAATACCTCATAAAATTTGAAATTTGACTCTAAAAGTTAAGGAAAATCAAATTAATAAATTTTATGGATCAAAAACTATTAAACTCGTTAATATTATAGGAAGTCTAAATAACCCTAAAATTAACAATTTAAGTCAAATTAAAGCCAATGAATTTAGTCTTTCTATCTCAAAAAATAGTGAAAATTTGGAAAATGCCATTAAAGATCACGTCTATAATCTTCTTTTACCTGAGGAAATTGATTCAAAAAAATATTTGTACCTACAGAATATTTCACAAATTGTAGATAATTTTCGAACTAATCCAAAATTGGAAAAAGCAACCCTTGTTTTAAAACCTGGAACCCCACAACTAAATGGAAAAAAAGAACTCACTATTTTTAATTCGGATTTTTCAACTTTAGGTGATTTAAATTTTGTAGGTTTAGAAAAAAATTCTGACACTACTGAGTCCAATATTGAAAAATCCACAGCTTATTGAGTAATTCCGTTAATTATTTTTTCAATAATAGGACTACTCTTTTTTGGTTTTTGGGTTTACAACAAATTTATTGCAAAGTTTAAAAATTAGTAGCCCAGAAAAATAAATAAATCAAAATCACAAATATTAAATTCTCGAGTTTCACAGTTTGATGAGGTAATCTTAAAAAAGTGTCTGGTTTAAACTAGGACAAAAAAAATTAACACTAAGGTGTTGGCTTTTTTGTTCGAGTTTAAGGAGAAAGCTAACACCCAAAGTGTTAGCTTTTTTTAAATTTTCAAATGCGATAAAAAGGAGAATACTAATGTCAAGACACTTTAAAAAAGACGAGTTTGATATGATTTATAAAATTTACAATGAATTTGGATTAAAAAAAACAATAAATTATATAAATGATATTTCGCCAGAAACAAATTTTATAACCAGAACACAACTACTTCGAAGAATCAAAAAAATTATTCGGTATTATAATAATGGTATGCAAGATCAATTATTAGATAAAAAAGGTGCGAACAGAAAGCCAGGGAGTGGCAAAAAACCTAAAAAACCAATTGAACCTGATTGAAACGAATTTACAAAAGAAGAATTAATAGTAATAGCTAAGAGATATTACGAAATCAATAAAAATAAATTAAAATCAGGAAAAATTAGTGAAGCCAAAACGCTAAGTATTCCCTATAGCAAATCTGCAAAAATTTTTAATGTATGCAGACAATCAGTGGCAAAATCTAAAACTAAAGTTATAAAAGTAAGGGAACACAAAAATGATGCAATAATTAAAAAATCCTTTCTTGATAACAAAGGTAGATATGGTCGCATAAGGTTGAGTGCTTATATTTCTATGAAATATAATATTGACATTAACGCTCGAAGTCTTGGAAGACATTTAAAAAGATTGAATTTAGTATGCAAAATTAGGAAAAAAAGAAGAAAGAGCGAAATTAAGAACACCAAATTCGCACTGCCGGATATTGTTAAACGCGATTACAATGATAAATTAAATAGAAATATTTTTGCTACTGATATTACATATATAAAAGCTCCCAGAGATGTTAAGGAAAACCATGTATTTTTGTCTGTAATAATTGAGCATAAAACTAAAAAAATCAGAGATTTTAAATTATCTGTAAGCAATGATCTTAATTTAGTTATGGATAATATAAAGACATTTAGGTCTATTGATAAAAATTTTGTTATTCATTCAGACCATGGATTTCAATACACTTCAAAAACCTATATTGACAAAATAAATAAAATGGGAGGAACTGTTTCATTGTCTCGCATAGGAAATTCTTTGGATAATAGGGAGGCTGAATACTGATTTTCGATTATAAAAAGTGAATGCTTAAACGAGTTAAACTACAGTAAAATAACTTTTGAAGATCTGAAAAAAATAATTGCAGATTATATATTTTGATACAACAACGATAGAATTCAATCGATTTTAAATTGAAAAACACCACAGCAATATGCTATGATGTTATAATAATATTAAACTGTTAATTTTTTTTGTCCTAGTTTAGTTTTTGGACACTTTTTTAACTTTTTTGGCAAAAATTAATTACCTATTTTAAAACACTGGCAAAAATCAGTTTATAGATAAAACAACAAAAATCATAAAAAAATACAACTACTATTTAAACTCAATGTAAATAGAAAACTCGTTTTTACTTAAATTGAGCCTAAAAAAAATATGTGAAGTTTTGAAAGAGCCATAATTAAAAGCCTTAAATTTAAAGATTTCTAAACGGGTAATTTTAAGGCATTCCATCATATTTAAAAATATAATGGAAAAGTCGCATTTTCTGATTTTTTTATGACAAAAACATAACTAATCCCCCTTAATTCAATATCAAAATTTATTAATTTATTCTTAGTGAAACTTATTATAACATAATTTTTTCTTAGACCAAGCATTTTTTTTTTTTTTAAAAACAAAATCTTAATTTTAAAATAATAAAATTAAGATTTTAGCATCAAAAAACCAGGATTTACCGGTATTTTTGCATATTTGTACTCAATAAGAAGTGAATTTTTACCATCAAACTACTAAACTCGGGAAAACCACAAAAATTAAATAAAAAAGTCTTTTACCCAAATAAAAGACTTTTTTTAATAAATTTTAATTAATTTGTTGACTACAATAGTTATAACTATTTTTTATTAAACTTTGTTTCAGAAAGGAGTTTTTCAGATTTTTGAAAATTTTTCAAAAAACAAAATAATAGTTGTTTTAGATAAACTTTATCAACTAAGAAGAAAAATTTTAGCCTTGATAGATAGAGTCAAATTTAAAAAAATATTTAAAATTCAACCACTAAAATTTAAATTTTACTGATTGACCTTTTTTAAATTTTTATATTCAAAGGTCGCAGGAGCTTTACGCCCAAAAACATTTTCAAGTTCAACTGTTATTAAGGTTTTAGTCTCATTCATCTCGATAACTTTGCCAATATCGCCGGTAAAAGGCCCTTGAGTCACTTTTGCCCAATCACCAATTTGCCAACTTATTGCAGTAGTATCATTAGTTTCTTGAAAACTAAGAATTTTTTGATTTCAATTTTCTTTCATTCGCTCAAATTGGCGTATTGAAATTGGCGTTGGTTTAGTTCCTCTACCATGAGAACCTACAAGTCCTGTTACATATTGAGTATTTCTAACAACAAATCAGGCTTTATCAACCATATTCATCTTGATAAAAAAGTAGCCTTTATATAAATTACGATATTTGAGTTTTTTTTCAGCTTTTCCGTTTGCGCTTTCCTCATAATAAGGGACATCAAATTTTATTATTTCCTGAAAGTGCTCCTCTAAATTTTCGTATTTTATTCGGTTTTTAAGTAAAGTAATTGCAACATCTTCTTTTGATGAAATAGTTGAAATCATATATCACTTATATATTTTCATAATATTTTTTGCTCCTTTCTAAATTCCTACTCCGGCTTGATTTCAAATATAGGCAGCAATAATTGTAATTGTGAAAAAAACAGCCATAAAAATAAGTGAAAAAATTATTGTTTGCCCAAAACTTTGAAAAGCGACTCGACTTGTTGGTCATTTTACCCTTTTCATCTCTTTAATAAAAAGGCGAAAGAAAAATTTTTTTTTCCTTTTTTTTATTCCATCGGGAATTTTAATATTTTTTGCTTGTTTTTTTCACATTATTTTTCCTCTTGGTGTAAAGTAGATTTGCGACATATTTTGCAAAATTTATTAATCTGAAGGCGAGTTTGAAGGGATTTATTTGTTTTATAGTTCCGATTTTTACAAACAAAGCAGCTTAGACTAATTTTTTTCTTCATATAAATCCTAAAAATTTAACATTACAGTCTATAATTATATATTAATTTAGGAAAAAACTTCTTAATTTATTACTTGTAGCTCGAATAAAATCATTAACCTTTTGTGTGGTGATGCCAATTTTTTTAGCAATAACATTAGTTGGAATGTCCTGAATAAAAAACATTTCAAACATTTCCATCTCAAGTTCATCAAAAGATTCGGTAATTCGGTTGTAAATATCTTGAATTTCTAATTTGTGAAGCTCGCTTTCGACAGCAAATTCAATATTTTCAGGTAATTCATCAAGTGAAACCGAAAAATTTGCTATTTGATAGTTTTTTGTGGTAAAAGAAGTTGCATATCCCAACATAAATAATTTAATTTTGTGAACAAGATAATTTTCAAGCGGGATACCTAAACTTGGGTCAAATTCTTCATATAACTGTACAAATTTATCAATTGAAGCATTAAATAGATCATGATAAGTTATCGGTGTGAGGGCGAAAGTTTTCATTACTTGTTTTGAACAAGCTAATAAAATATGTGAATATTTGTTTAAAACGGTAAAATATCTCTTATTTTTAGCTATTTTTTTCTTACGATCTAATCACATTTTGTAAATATTAACCTCATAGTTCTTTATTTTTGTTTGTTTTTTAGATAAAAAAGTATAATTCCCGTTGCAACTGTAACGTTTAAAGAATCAATTTTACCTTCCATCGGAATAAAAAATGAATCATCGCTAGCATACAAACTACTTTTTTTAATTCCGGTAGACTCATTGCCAACTATAACTGCACAGGGAAAATTAAACTGAATTTCATTAATTTTTTTGCTTTTTTCACTTAAATTAGTGGCATAAATTCAAAAACCTATTTTTTTTAATTTATTAATTGCAGCTACAATTGAATTTACAAGAATAAACTTAATACCTATAAAACCGCCTGATGCAACTTTGAATGTGGTTTCATTTAGTTTAGCTGCTCGCTTTTTGGGCAAAATTATATGCTTAATTCCAAAACAATTTGCTGTTCTAATGATGTTGCCAAGATTATTTTGATCATGAATATGATCAAGAACTAAAACAATTTCAGGTTTATCCTTGTTTAAAACATCAATTTCAAAAAATTTAAAGTTTTCAACAACGCCAACAAAACCTTGGTGGTTTGCTAAAACTAATTTATCTAAAAAATCTTTATTAACTATTTGTACTTTTTGGTTCGAAAAAATTGGACTATCGGGCTGTTTTAAACAATAAATTTGTTTAAAAACAAACCCATTTTTAATTGCTTCTATCACCGAATTCTTGCCACAGATATATTTAATCATATTTTTTCACTTTCGTATGAAACGCGGAAAAAATTATGAAAAAATGAACCTTTTTCATAATTTTTCGCGATATTTATCAGCTTCTTCATATTTTTTTTGTTCAAGAAGTTTTTTTCAGATTTGAATATTTTCTTGATCTTCAGAGTTAATTTCTTTTTTTGTAAAGCTAAATCTTAGTAATTTGAATATAAAAACAATTTCTGAATTCTTTTTTTGTTTTGCTAAATTAGAGATTAAAAAAACAGCATTAGAAAATTTTTGTTCATCAATGAGTGATAAAATTTGCTCAACAGCGCTTTTTTCAATTTCTTTAGGGTCAAGAATTCAGTCAAAATAAATTTTTTTGTATTTTGTTATCAATTTTTGGTGATTTTGGATTAATTCATCTGTTAAATTAATTGGGACACTAGGATTTATTGATAAAAAAATGCTACGAAGAACATCTGGATCATATTTTTTGGCAAATTCTTTTGCAAAAATTATATTTCCTATTGATTTAGACATTTTTTTACCATTAAAGTTTACAAAACCAACACGAATTCATTTTTTTGAAATTGGTTCATTTGTTAAAGCAAAATGTTGGGCATTTTCATTTTCATGATGCGGAAAAATCAAATCAACACCACCTCCGTGAATATCCACTGAATTTTTCTCAAAATGATTATAAATAATTGCTGAACACTCAGTATGCCACCCAGGTCTGCCTGGGCCAAAAGGCGAGTCAAAAAGTACGCCTTTTTTTGTTTTTTTTCACAAAACAAAATCATTTATAGATTTAGTTTGACGATTGTTTTGATACAAATTGTGGACTTTTTGTTGAGAAATTACACCGTAATTTGCAATTTTACTTGCCTCAAAAACAAGGTCACCGTTTTGATTAAAATAAGTAAAATTTTTATCTTTTAACTTGACAATATAGTCGATAATTTTGTCAAGAATTTCAGTGACTTTTATTATTTTATCTGGTTTTTTAACGTTAAATGTTTCAAGAACACTAAAATATTCCAAAATGTATTTTTGGCTTAATTCAGCTTCAGTTAGCCCTAATTCCATTGCTTTTTCGATAATTTTGTCGTCAATATCAGTGATATTTTGGACAAAATTAACTTTTTTGCCAAAATATTTTCATACTGAAACTAAAAAATCAAACACAATTACCGATCTTAAATTGCCGATATGAACGTGATTATAAACCGTAGGACCGCAAAGATAAACATTCAAATTACTTTTAGTTGAGCTCATAATTCGTTAATTTTTTAACTAAATCAGTGTAATTAGGTATAATTTTACCAATTTTTTCCCAAAAAAGCTTACCGTGGTTGCGAAAAAAATGGTGAACAACCTCATGAACAATTACATAATCGATAATTTCCTTTGAAAATGCAAATAAATATTTGCTATAATGGATTTTTTGACGATAATAATTGGTGCCTCATGATGTGTTTTTTCGTGATAGTTTGACTATATAATCAGGGACTTCTAAGGTTTTGGTTCAAAAATTTGTTCGCTGTATTAGGTAGTCTTCAAAATGTTTCATTAATAGTTTTTCGATTTTAGCCTCAATATTTTTTGGTCGACCTAAGGAAAAAATAGCAAACTGACTTTGCAAATAGAGCTTATTTTTTGTTTTTATTAAGCTAAAATAGTTTTTTTTACCAAAAAGGTAAAAAAAAGATTCAGAAAAGTGTAATACTTGCCTTAGGGGCAAAATATTTATAATTTTATTAAAATATTTTGAATTTCTGACGCTTCTAATTAAAACTTCATCGCTTAAAACAAGTCCAGTCTGAACCAGAATATAGTCATCAACTAATTTAACTATTAAACGCGAACTTTTAGGCCTGAATTCAACAAAAATAGGATATTTTTGACCATTTAAATCAATTTTTAGTTCGCGAAACTTAGCTTTTTTGTTGGAATTCATTTTTGGTTATTTTTAGCTCGATTGTATTTGCGCTTTTGTCAATAATTTCAAATTCAAGTTGATATGTTGGACCGTGAAAATAGAATTTTGCCCCTAAAACCAGCTTTTTTTTCGAACTTTGGGATAAAAGTCACTGATTTAAATTTTTAAAATTAACAGGAAGATCAACCGCTAAAATTTTGTTAATTGTCAAAATAGTAGTTTCAGCTTTTGTTGTGATCTGATTTGGACTAATTTGATAAAAATCAAGGTCATCGCGATAATCATACTCATCATAAATTGGACCCAAAAGACACTCAAGTATATCTTCAAATGTAAGAATTCCAACAATTTTTTGTGATTTTTTTGACTCAACTACAAACCCTAAATGAGATTTTGATTTTTTCAAAATCTCATAATTTGTTTTAATTAAAGATGTCGCAAGAAGAAGAGGAGTTTTTATTATATGATCATTAATATCAAATTTATCAAGATGTAAAATGTCTTTTGAAAGTAAAATTCCAACAAAATTGTCGTCTTTTCAAACAGGAATTCGAGAAAAATTTGAGTCAATTATTACTTCTTTTATGGATTCAAGACTATCTTCATATTTTACAAAGACAACATCCTCGAGTTTGGTAAAATGTTTGGCGGTTTTAAAAGAGTCAAATTCAAGCGCTCTAATTGCCAAATCAGATTCATCTTTTTCAAGAACATCTTCTTGGTGAGCTTGTAAAATTATTTTTTTTAGTTCATTTTCAGTATTTGTTACATTGATTTTTTTGACAAATTTAGTCATTAGTGCGGCTAAAGGAAGTAAAAAATAGTAAAAAAAACTAATAAAAATCCAAAAAGACTTTAAAAATAAAATTGGTTTTTTTCGACCAAAAATTTTAGGGTAAATTTCACCAAAAATTATTAAAGGTGGCGTTGTTGCTGCTATTGAAATTAAAATTTGCAAAGATTCATTAATTGCTAAATTAGAAAAAAGCGCCGAAATTATGATAGAAATTCCGATATTTACAATATTATTTCAAATCAAAATGATTGTTAAAGTTTTTTCATAATTATCATAATATTTAAGAATTTGTTTTTTTCCTCAAAAAGTATCAGAAATATTTTCATCAACTTTAGCCCGACTTGTGGCGGTAAAAACGGTTTCACTTGCTGAAAAAATGGCCGAAATCAAAAATAAAAATAATAAAACAATTCCTAAAGCAATAAAATAACCCGGCATTAGTCCTCTAATCCTAAATTTATTTCATTTTTATTTTTATTTGAAACATTAAAATCAAGGGCGGCAACAAATTGACCAATTTCAGGTAAAAAATTAAAAAATAGCGTTCCAGTTGGGCCATTTCTGTGTTTTGCGATAATTAATTTTGTATTTGGTCCACTGTCAAAATTAGACTGATCATCTTCTTTTTTATTATAATAATTGTCACGATGCAAAAAAGCAACAAGGTCAGCATCTTGTTCAATAGCTCCAGATTCACGTAAATCTGAAAGTAAAGGAGTTTTATCTTCTCTTCGTTCAACATTTCTTGAGAGTTGCGACAGAGCAATAATTGGCGTATTAACTGCGCGAGCTAGTTGTTTTAATTTTCGGGAAATAATTGAAACCTCGACTTGACGGTTGTAATTTTGATTATTTGCGCTTGAATTTATTAGTTGTAAATAGTCAAAAATAATCAAATCATATTTGATATTGTTACGATAGTGTTTTTGAACTTGTCAAAAAATGTCGTCAATATTGATAGAACCTGAATCATTTATAGTCAATTTTGCCTCTTTTAGTCGTTTTGAAATTGCTTTTTCAATTTTTATTAAATCTTCAGGCCGTAAATTTTTAGGCGTTTTGAATTTATTTGATTCAATTCCTGAGACAAGTGATAAAAGCCGAGTTCCTAAATCTGTGTTGGACATTTCAAGGGCAAAAAATAGCACAGATTTTCCACTTTTGCAAACATTTCAAGCTAAATTAAGGGCAAAAGCTGTTTTTCCAACTGACGGACGAGCTGCTAAAATTACAAGTTCACCCCTTTGAAAACCAGAGGTAACAACATCTAAATTATCATAACCAGTCGAAATTCCTTTAATAACATTTTGACTTGTGCGAAGTTCAGTAATAAATTGAAAAATTTCTTGGGCAATTTCGTAAATTGAATAAAAAGACTGCTTGGCACTATCTAAAGTAAGTAGATTAATTTTGTCAACAATTTGACTTGTAATTTCTAGTGATGTTTTTTTACCAAAATCTAGTTCGTGACTTGATTCTTCGATAATTTTTTTGAGCTGACGCAAAGTTTTTTTCTCGCTGACAATCCGTAAGTGCGAAGTAATTTCTGAAGGTAAAGAAAAATTATTATTATAAAGTCAAATTATAAATGACTTGCCGCCAATTTTTTCGAGTTTTTGGTTTTTTTGCAGTTCTTCAATTATTAAATTAACTTCAGGATCAGGAACACTGGCAACAACATTTTTAATTGCTTTGGCAATTTCAACTAGTCTGAGATCGCTAAAATCATTTGGGTCAATTGCATCAATATAATTAATAATTTTTCTGGGATTTGAAAGCAAAAAAGAAATTATAAATGACTCAATATCAGGGGAAGTATAGCGCGAATTATTCATCTTTTACAACATTTATTTTTAAAGTAGCACTAATTTCAGGGCTTAATTTAATAGTAACATAACTTGTTCCAAAATTAGAAATTCCTGGCGTTTGAATTAAGTGCTTATCAATAAAAATATCTTTGGTCTCAAGTTCTTTTTTTATTTTTTTAGCCGAAATTGCCCCGTGGACTGAATCAAGTGTCCCTTTTAATTTAAATCACAAAACAGTATTTTCAATTTGAGACTTTAGTTGAATTGCTTGATTTTTTTTGTTTTCCTTTTCAGCTTCAATTTTTTTTAGCCTTTCTTTTAAAAGTTTTTCAGTTCTTGGATTAAAAGGTTCTGCCAAATTATTTTTAAACAAATAATTGCTAGCATAACCAGCTGAAACCTCAACAACAGTGTTTGCACGACCATCTTTTGTATCTTTAAGTAGAATTACTTTCATATTCTCTCCTTTGAATTGCAAGTTTAATATTTTCAACAAATTCAGAAAAAGTCTCAACTGTTGAATAAGCAGCTGCTGAAGTTACATTTCCGCCTCCACCAACTTGCTCTGCTATATATTGAACATTAACATTTTCAACACCTCGAGCTGACATTTTATAATTTTTTTGTTGCGGTAATTTTGCCACAACAAAGGCAGCTTGACGATTTTTAACTAACAAAATTTGCTCGCAAGCAATCGAGACTAAATCAGTTTCAATTTCACGGTCAAGACTTGCAAGGAAAAAACCTGGCTTAACTTCGGTGACATTTTCAAGAATTTCTTTAATAATTTTTGACTCATTTTCATTAAGTTTGAGAAATTCACCAGTTTTTGCAGTTTTTGCTCCTCAACGAACAAGGGCTGAAACGGCCGCAAAAGTTGAAGCGCTAGCGGTTTTTTTAAACTGGGCCGAGTCAACATATAAACCATTAAGCAAAATTTGGGCCCATTCTTGATCAATACTTATATCTGAATGAATTGTTAGCAAAATTAAATGGGTAATAATTTCACATGTTGATGAAGATGAGACATCAATATAGTCATGAATTAATTCCAAAATCCCTTGCATTTTGGAATTAATTCCGTGATGGTCAAAGACAAAAACATTTTCCAAATTAATTTGATCAAGCGCTTTTTTGTTTTCAATTCGCTCAACGTCAGAAACATCAACTAAAATGGCAAGGCAAGTATCATTATTTTTTGAAGCCATTGTAATTTTTGAGGCAACTGAACGGGATATAAAAATATTTTTCTTGATAAAATCAGCTTGAGATAAAAATCTTGTCGTTGTGGTATCAAAAGTCTGGTTTTGAATATAAAAATTAATTTTTCTTTTATAAATAACTTCAGCATATCTTTTTAAAAAATTACCCAAAACATAACCAGAACCAAATGAATCTAAGTCAGAATTAATGTGCCCATAAATTATTATATTATCAATTTTTTCGAGTTTTTCAACTAAAAGGCGCGCAATTCTTCTAAGTCTAACAAGCGAATGAAGGCTGAGAGATTCACTATATGAACCATAAGAAAAAGGTCTTTTTCCATAAGGATAAATTGAAACTTGATTTCCACCACGGGTTTTTGAAAAAATTAAAGCCTCATTTGCTAGTCTTTTTACTTCCACTAAATTTGTTGTGCCAATTCCAAAACCTACTGAAAATCAAACTTCGGTTGTATCATCGATTTTAGTGCTCTCATCACGAAAAATGTAAAAATGATTTTTTTGTCAAAGTACAAATGTCTCATAATGTAAAACTAACATAATCCGGCCATCTGCATATTCTTTGTACAAAAATTTATATTTTTGTGACAATTTCTCAAAAAAATCATTAATAAAAATTTTAATTTTAGGGTAGTCTTGATCGCTACTGCGGAAATTAGTTGAGACAAAATTATCCACCTCAACCTCTGCAAAAACAAGCGAGTTATTTTCATAACCTTGCGAAATTGACTTAAAAAGTGTGATATCACGATAAGAAATTCAATATGCAAATTTATTATAATTAATTTCAAACCAGTTATTTCCCCTTTTTATCTCAAATTTTGGTGGAATATCTTCAACCTTTTTATATTGGGGAAAAAGGTAAAAAATATCACGATTTACTAGTCTTTCTGGGTATAAATCTTTAACATATTTTGAAACTTTTGTAATTTTATATGTTGATGATAAATTAACAATTCCAATATTATTTTCCTCGTTAATAAGGTCGAATTTTTGGTAATAAAAGTGATTTTGCTTAATTATAAATTGGTAAAAAACAACAATTCCAACTATTAGCGAGATAATAAAAATTATGAAAATTCCGACAGCTAACGTGAAAAAAAGGTAAAAATCAAAAGCGTCATTAAAAATAACTTTTAATAATAAAGTCGTAATTTCAAGTAAAAAACTTATAAATGAAATTGAAAAGGGGAAAAGAAATTTTTTCATGAGTGCTTATTTTTTTACAATGAAATTTAAAATTTTTTTAGGTACAAAAATTGTCTTAAGTATTAACTGATTTTCTAAAAAATGCTGTATTTTATAGTGTTTTTTGGCAATTTCGATAATTTCATCTTGGCTTTGGTCGTCATTTAATTCCAAAATTGCTCTAGTTTTACCGTTTATTGAAATAGGCAAATTATAAGTATTTTTTACAATTTTAGCCTTGTCAAATTGGGGTCAGGCGTGAAAATGAACCGGTTTTTGCTCTAATTTTTCTAATAATTCCTCTGAAATATGAGGGGCAAAAATCGATAGAATTACTAAAAAATCAACAAGATATTTTTTTGACGGTATTGTTTCAAGTTTACTTAAAAAATTAATATAGACCATTAATTTCGAAATAGCCACATTAAATTTAAAATCCTGGACTAAATTAGTAATTTCAAAGACAAAATTATTATAAAAGTAGCTAAAATCAGAATCTTTTTCGACTTCAGGATCAATTTTGTAATCTTTTAAAATAATTCTAATAACCCTTTGAATTCAAGCATAAATTGAATTTGCACCTTTTTCATCCCAGGCTCGATTTTCATTAATTGGCCCCATAAACATTAGAAAAATTCGAACGCTATCAGCGCCATATTTGTCTAAAACTGTATAAGGATTTATAATATTTCCTTTGGATTTAGACATTTTTTGTCCGTCGGGTCCAAGTAACATTCCTTGGTGAATAACTCTGTCAAAAGGCTCAAAATTTGGAACAATTCCAGCTTCAAATAAAACTTTATGCCAAAAACGTGAATAAAGCAAATGGCCAACTGCATGTTCTTGTCCGCCGATATAAATGTCAACTGGAAGTCATTTTTGCAGTTTTTTATAAGCTTCTTTTGAGTCTAATTTTAAATATGAACCATCATTTTGTTTTAAAATAAAAGCAAGATAATACCACGAACTTCCGGCTCATTGGGGCATTGTGTTAGTCTCGCGGCGGTAGATTTTGCCGTTTTTCTCAAAAAAAACTCAATCTTTTTGTAAAGCAAGCGGGGACTGGCCATCACCTGAGGGAACAATTTTTTCTAAATGTGGGAGTACAACAATTTTTTCTTCAAGATAAATTTTGCCATCTTGATCAAAATAAACAGGAAAAGGCTCTCCTCAATATCTTTGTCTTGAAAAAACTCAGTCCTTAATTTTATAAGAAATACTTTTTTTTGCTAGATCTAATTTTTCTAATTTTTCAAAGATTAATTTTGAAGCACTTTGGACATCAAAATTGTTAAATTCTGCTGAATTTATCAGGATTTTTTTGTCATTTATTACTTCTAAATAGTCAATTGCAAAAATTTTAGCAAATTCTAAGTCATTTAAATTATGAGCTGGAACTCCCATAATTGCCGAAGTTCCGTAGTCATTTAGCACATAATTTGCAATATAAAGTGGAATTTTTTGAGAATTTAACGGGTGAATCATGTATAAATTAGTAAATATACCAGAAATTTGACTTTGAAGTTTGGGGCTAGAAAAACTGTTTTTTTCAATGTAGTCGCTAATCTCAACATCTTTTTTTGCAAGATTTGTTGCAAAATCATGCAAAGGCGAAATAGCTAAAAAACTAACACCATAAATAGTCTCAATTTTTGTTGTAAATATTTCAATAAAATCTTGACTATTTTCAAAGTAAAACTTAAGAATAACGCCGTCAGACTTGCCGATTCATTTTTTTTGGAGCAACTTTAATGAGTCAGGGAAATTTATATTTTCAAGACCATCAAGCAATTTTTGGGCATACTGAGTGATTTTTAGCACCCACTGATCCATTTTTTTGATTTCAACAGGAAAACTACCCCGCTCACTTACTAAATTTCCGTCTTTGTCACGACTTATTTCTTCATTTGCTAAAACTGTGCCTAATTTTGGACATCAATTTACTTGTGTCTGACGAATTTCAGCTAGACCGACCTTATACAAAAGTTTAAAGATTCACTGGGTTTGTTCATAAAATTTTGGATCACTTGTGTTAATTTCTTTACTTCAGTCATATGAAAAACCAAAGGAATTTATTTGTTCTTTAAAGTTTTCAATATTTTTTTTAGTAAAATCTGCAGGGTGGTTGCCTGTTTGAATTGCATATTGTTCAGCCGGAAGACCAAAAGCATCTCAACCCATCGGGTGAAGAACATCAAAACCATTAAGGCGTTTAAATCTTGCAATTATATCTGATGCTGTATATCCAATTGGATGCCCTAAATGCAATCCGGCTGCCGAAGGATAAGGGAACATATCTAAAATATAGATTTTTTTGTCCGAAGATTCACTCGTTTGAAAAACGTTATTTTTTTGCCAATAGTTTTGTCATTTTTTTTCTATTAATTTATGGTCATACATGATACTAATTATTAAATTATAATATAAAAAGGCTAAAATGAGTATAAAGTTATACAAAATTAGTGGTTTTGTGATAAATCCAAAGCTCTAAATAGAAAAACTAATAAAATAAAGGTAAACTAGTATATTAGTTTCTGAAGTATTAAAAAGGCGAGTTAAAATAAACAATTGAAATTGACAATTGTAGACAAAATAAATACATTAAAATTGCTGAATTTAGAGGTTTTAAAAGTCAAAATTTTACATTTTAGACAAGATTTTGGGCAAATTTACAAAAACGGAACAAGAAAAGGATAAACAAAAAACCAAAAACGGGAATATTAAATATTTAGTATTTTGTGTAAACTTTTACTAATAAAATAGGCAAATAGTTATTTAATTGTGCACATTAGCTTCTCATCATCTGTGTGCTCTTTTATTTTTACAGGATATTCGTTTCCTAATTCATCAAGATGTATAGGAATATATTGTTTAAAAATTGGATTTGTTGTATGTGGAATGGCTCTTTCAACTTTAAAGTTAAGTGGTCTTAATCCATAGATTGTATCAACATTATCACTTTTGGTCATTGATGAAATAAAATAATAATTTTCGTTTTTCGTATCTTTTGTTTGCTTGAAATCATCTATATCTAAACTTTTTTTCTTTAAAATTAACCCTTTTTTAAGCACAAAAATTGGCTTGCAATTAACAGGTATCGGTTTTTCGAAATCAGATTTGTAAATATCGAGTTTTTCCTTATTGTACAAATTTTCATCAAGAAAATCAAATTCACTAATTCCAAAATTTCTCATTTGTGAAGTAACTGGAATAGATTTATAGATTGCCTTCCCATTTTCGTAAACTTTATAAACTAGTGAGTAAAGAGAAAATAGCTTATCCTTGAAAGATTTCCCGCCATCATGCTTGCTTACAATTTTGAATTTTATCGGAATAGATTTGTACTCAATAATTTTGATGTTTTTGTAGAATCGCTTAAAATTTTTGTTGTCAATATTATCGTAACAAGTTAACTCATCAGAGGGCTTGTAATTATAATATAGCAATTTTTCAACTGCTCTTGCTGATTCAATTTCATCTTTTAAAGTTGGTTCCTTCGACGCCAAATCATTCATATATTCAACGAAAGCTTTTCCAGAGTCCTTGCTAAAGCCGTTATACTTTTCAAAAATTTCCTTTAATTTATTAAATTCCGACAAATGTGATTGCGCCATTAAAACAGTATATTCACTTTTTCCATCAGCTTTTTTGCCAAAAGGATTTTCAAAATATTTTCTTAAATCTTTGTTTTCGGTTGTAACAAGATTTTTCTTAATAAATTTAAAATATTTATCTTGCTTTTCATCATATTTAAATCCATATAATGTCTCATCTGATAGACCTCCATTTATAATATTGCGAATTTTTCGCGAAAATTTTATAGGAGTGTGTTTTTTTGCTTCTTCATATTTTTCTCGAATTATTTTCTTTAAATCTTCAACTTTTTTAAGCTTATCGACTTCAAACTTTGGAATTTTAACTAACTCACCAGTTTCAATGTTTTCTTTATGGTTTTCATCATGAAGAAAATATTTTTTATCATTTTTATTATCTGCAAGTGTTAAAAGATTAGCGATTTGAGGGTTTTGGCTACCAATAATCGCAACAATTGCTGCATCAACAGCATGATGCTCGTTATTTTCACGATTTTTTTCAATTTCTTTCTTATTATCGTTGTCCGGCTTTATTCTAAAATATCTGGTAACATGACCTTTAATTGTTGATATTTTTACTTTGTGCTTGCTAGAATTTTCATCAATGTATGTAAAAAACTCATTATTTTCAAAATGCTCTATAAGTGCATGATAGAATAATTTTGTTGAATACCTTGTGTCATTTAAGTTTCTGGCTAAAAATTCAACTTGAAATTCATCATAATCTTCTAGCGTTAAAAATCGAAATCTATTTTTTGCAGAATTTTCATCCAAATATACAAAAGAATCTACTAAAGCAGCTATTTTTTTAGACTTTTTATTTGTTTTATTTGTTTTATTTGTTTTATTTGTTTTATCGAATAATTCTTTTGCTTTTTCATAGTATTCGTTATAAAATTTTTGCCCCTTTGATTTTATATATTCACTAGCGATTAATTTTCCTTTTTGTTGGTTTTCTGCTTTTGTTGTTAATATTTTGTTTGCTTGCGAATTATCATAAGACATTGAATATGGGATTATATGATCAATTTCATATTCTCGGCTTTTCTTAATCAATTCATGTATGTCAATGTTTTTCAATCTATAAAGATCTATGCCATCTTGTTGATGGTAAAATCTTAATTTATCTGTAAGACTATTAGGCTTTGTTTTTAAATCAGAAAGTTCATAACCTTTACTTTTTAAATTCAAAATTTGAAATAATTTTTCAAGACTTTTTGCTTTACCATTGTTCTTATTTCACTCTTTTAATTCTTCAATTCCTTTTTTATCATTTTTTTCGCGAGGGCTCTCGATAACAATTGCGTCAATTATATTTTCTTTTGAATATTTTTTGATAATTCGGTTTAAAACTAAAACTGCTTGTTCGAATGTGTTTTTTGTTCCAAGTGAAATAATTTCGTCCTGAAAAATTCTCGGATTTAAATATTTAGTTTTTTTATCACTCTTTGCTAATTTAGATTTTTGTATTTCCCATTCTTTTCTTATTTCTTCATCTTTTCACTTTAAAAATTCTGAGTTCTTATTTTGTTCGAACATTTTTGGCAAAAATAACCTTATTGCTTCAAGTGAAAAATTACCAATTTTCTTAAAATTAAAATTTGTATTACTAAAGATGGATTTAACAAAATCTAATTGTTTTTCACTATCAATATTTAATTCTTTAAAAATATTTTTCTCAGTTAATTTTTTTAAAACTTCGTCTTGCCCACGACTTTTTTCATGGTCAAGAATTATGCAAATTTCATCTAAAAATGGCAAAAATTTCAATATATTATTAATATTTATTCAATTATAACCAGAAGAATGGGAATAAATTGTTGCCAATAAATGTTTTGTTACTTCTAATTTTGTAGTTGGTTCTTCTTTAATTATTTTTCTACCTTGAATTGTATCTTGATCATCAATATCTGATTTTTGAAACCCAAAATCTTTAAGAATTATTTTTTTAATTTCATTTTTTTTGAGTGAAATTGATATAATTTTTGCATTTTCTTTTACTTTTAATAATTCATCAAGAAGTTCGTTTCTATCATTAGAACTTAATTGTCATATTTTTTTATGTTCAGTTTTTAACTCGGAACTTAAATTAATTAATTGGTTTAACAGGTTGAAAATTTCATAAGATGGGTAATTAACTGGAGATCTATTCTCTTCAACAAAAAATGAGCATTTTCCTATAGTTTTATCTCAAATATTATCGTATTTTTTAGTAACTTTTCCGTTTTCATCTTTTTGAAAAATTCCATATTCACTAGCACTGTGTTCAGATCCTGGACCTTTCGCATAATCTCTAACCGAACTAAAAAGATTTAAAAATTTTTCACTAAATTCTGGGTTAATTTCTTGGACTTCAAAAAGTTTTTTAATTTCATTAACCCATTGCAAATTAGAAAAACTATAACCGCCCAAATCTTTTGGGATAGAACTGTTTGATTTAAAAAAACCATTTTTTTTGAAAAAATCATACAATAAAATGCTAGGATGTTCTATTCCTTCATACTTATCAGCAACATTTTCTTCTTGTAAATCATAAAAAAAGCCACGATTTTCAAGGTAATCATGCAATATTCAGATTAAATCTAATTTTTCAATCTTAGAATCAAGAGCTTTAACTTTTACTTCTAAAATATTTGAATGTTTTGCCGCACATTTTTTATATATTTCTGTGAAAAATGAAATTATTTTTTCGTAATTTTCCGTATCTTTTTTATTAGCGCGTTGAATATCACTAATATTTTTAAGTTCAAATAAATCTTTATATTTTAATATTAGGTTAATAAATCTTTGATTTCGATATACTTTTCGACGAATATTCCTTCTAGTTGAACGAAAAGCACGTCTTTCATTGGCGGTTTTTCTTTCTTCAAAAGTTCGTGTACCTCAATCAAGTATTTTGCTTGTGGTACTATCAATAATTGCTCATCCAACAGATGCAATCCCGAGGTCAAAGCCAATAGTAATATTTTTTTTATTATGCATATTTTTAACCTTTCTGCTCAAAATATTAATTTTTGCATTTTTTATTATTGATTATTAAATAATTATAATTCGCCATTTATTAAATTTTACCAAAAATTTAAGCATTAACCTTTACTAAAAAATAAAAAAACCCCACTAGGTGGGGAAATTCGACAGCATAATGCGTCTTATTTTTGTGCGACAATTTCTTACTAGAGTAAAATTTTATGCGCATACTTATGTATGCAAAATTAATTATACACCATTTTTTATTTTTTTATTTATTTTTTTTATTCATATAAAAAACGAGTATTACTATGAAAAAAATCATTGAAATTAGCGAATCAGAATACGTTTATCTTTTTCTAAACAACATTGTGATCAAAAAAGACAGTGAAAAATTTGTTTTTCCCATTGATACAGTTGATGTCTTAATTTTTGAAAACGACAGAGCAACTATATCAATTCCAGTCATCAATGAACTTGTTGAAAAAAAGGTAAACATTATTATTTGCAAAAATCATTTACCGCAATCGTTAATAATTCCTTACAGCGGCTACTATAATAATAAGATCTTTCAAGAGCAAATAAAATGAGATATTCCGTACAAAACTAAAACTTGACAAGAAATTATCAAACTAAAAATTCAAAGATCCATAAGTGTTTTAAAGTCAATTCAGAAAATTAATTCAGAAGATGAAGCCAAAATGTGAGACTATTTTCACGATGTTCAACCTTATGATACTAACAATCGCGAAGGCCATGCGGCAAAGTTATATTTTAAACTTTTATTTGGTAAAGGTTTTATTCGCGACCAAGATGGTGATGACAATATTAACATCTTATTAAATTACGGTTATATTGTCTTACTTAGTTATGTTGCCCGGATTATTTGCGGCAAAGGTCTTGACAATCGACTTGGAATTTACCATAAGAGTTTTAATAACAATTTTCCGCTTGCTTGTGATTTAATGGAACCTTATCGCTATTGAGTTGACCAGATTGTTTATAGTCATATCAATGCTGAATTTCTTAATTTTCAGGATTTTAAAGAAGCACTTTTTAAATCCTTTAGCCAGCATATTGAATATAAAGGCAAACATATTAAATTTAGCAAATATATGGAATTTGAAATTATGGACATTCTTAATTTAAAAGAAAATTATAGGGAAATTACTACAGAAAGTGATCAAAGTTAATACTAGAGAGATGCGTATTTTATTAATGTATGACATTTATTATATTAATGAAGATGATAATAAACTTTATAACAAATTCATTAAGGAACTTTATAAACTTGGCTATGTCAGGTTGCAATACTCAATTTATTCTAAAATAATTCCAACTCACCTTCAATATAATAGTGAGAAAAAGAAACTTTTAAGAATTATTCCCAAAAATTCAAATATTAGAATTGCGATGTTAACTGAAAAACAATATCAAAACATCGAAATTCTTAATGGCACAAAGTCCAAAAATGAAATCTATAATCTAGAGGAGGATTATATCAAACTATAATGCTAAAATTTTTTAATAACCTTAACAATACAGTCCAACTTAAAACTAACGTAAAAATCATTGAAACTGAAAATACAGATCTATTTTTGAGTCATCTTTTTAATTATGAATATGAAAGTGAATCAAAGGTCTTTGAACTTATGTCAAGAAAAATATCGCTAAAAGATTCAGTTTTAATTACTAATTTGACAAAATTTTCAGAATTTTTAAGTCTAAGTGCTAAAAACTGACTTGGTGATTCTATAATTAACGATGAATATTGAAGCGAAAGTATCTTTTTTCGTAATGAAAAAATCGATGGAATTGTTGATAAAATCAATCAAAAGCTAGGATTTGAATTTTTAAACTATGAAATTGATAATGTAAAACTAATTAAAGCAATTTTTAACATCGAAAATGATATATTAATAAATAAGGAAAACTTTGAGAATCTCGCCGAAATTATTTTTAGTACAATGAAACAGACACTTGTAATTCTAAAAGATCTTGATTATATAAAATTGGAAAAACTTTTTAAATATCATAATGTAACTTTCCTAATTTTGACAAATGATTTTACAAAATATATTTCCAAATTTAGTGAACTTGAATTAGTTGCTTTTTATTCACAGAAAACTGTAATTGATGTAATTGATAATTTACCGATTATTCGTTATTTTGAAAATCTCAAAAATCGGCCTATTGATGAAGATGAGTTAATATACACTTCTGAAGAAGAGAAAATGGAAGCAAAAATACATTTTTACAAAATAAAAACAAGTTTTTTAAACTAAAAACGTTTTTATAATTGATTTTTTAGTTTAAAAATTAAAAAAAAATACCTTTTTTTCTTGGAAATGAGGTTTTTGTGCTGTACAATTTCTTACTAGAGTAAAACAACTTAAAGATCAACACAAACTAAAACAACGTTTTTGTGCTGTACAATTTCTTACTAGAGTAAAACCAGTTTTTGCACTCAATTCACGATTCTGTTGTTTTTGTGCTGTACAATTTCTTACTAGAGTAAAACTGATATATCAACTAACTACTTATATTATAGGTTTTTGTGCTGTACAATTTCTTACTAGAGTAAAACCATTTTCTGAGTCATAAAAACTGACTGTGAGTTTTTGTGCTGTACAATTTCTTACTAGAGTAAAACACAAAGCCAATTGCTGATATTTTCTGAGAAGTTTTTGTGCTGTACAATTTCTTACTAGAGTAAAACAACCTGTTGGAAATTATCCAGTAAATAGGGGTTTTTGTGCTGTACAATTTCTTACTAGAGTAAAACTGACTTTTTCAACCTTATATAATAATTATATGTTTTTGTGCTGTACAATTTCTTACTAGAGTAAAACGTCTAAAAATTGGATTGTCTGCAAATTTTGGTTTTTGTGCTGTACAATTTCTTACTAGAGTAAAACGCAAAAACAGTTGCCAAAGAATGAAACGCCGTTTTTGTGCTGTACAATTTCTTACTAGAGTAAAACGTAATCTTCTTTTGAGTGAAACTTAAAATTGTTTTTGTGCTGTACAATTTCTTACTAGAGTAAAACGAACAATATACTCTTGATATAGATCTAGTTGTTTTTGTGCTGTACAATTTCTTACTAGAGTAAAACGACTTGTCTGAGGAAAAAAAGAGAGACTGTGTTTTTGTGCTGTACAATTTCTTACTAGAGTAAAACTTCAAGGCATGAAAAACTGCCGTTTATCTTGTTTTTGTGCTGTACAATTTCTTACTAGAGTAAAACGTTACAGCAAAAGTAAGGGTTGAATTATACGTTTTTGTGCTGTACAATTTCTTACTAGAGTAAAACGCAAAAGACTTTAATTTCTTTTTTGCTCCGCTGTTTTTGTGCTGTACAATTTCTTACTAGAGTAAAACATGTTGATTCAGGTGATGGTGACAAAATGGGTTTTTGTGCTGTACAATTTCTTACTAGAGTAAAACCTTACAAACACGGACTATATGTTCCATAAAAGTTTTTGTGCTGTACAATTTCTTACTAGAGTAAAACCAATTAACAATAAAGTTTTTTATTTTGACTGTTTTTGTGCTGTACAATTTCTTACTAGAGTAAAACATAAGGTTGCTTTTTTGTTTTGCTTCCTTAGTTTTTGTGCTGTACAATTTCTTACTAGAGTAAAACATCCGCCTGGCAAATTTGTATAAAGAATTAGTTTTTGTGCTGTACAATTTCTTACTAGAGTAAAACAAAATGGATAAGATAACAAACTATAACCAGGTTTTTGTGCTGTACAATTTCTTACTAGAGTAAAACACAAAGAGAATTTAAAAACCTGACCTTTATGTTTTTGTGCTGTACAATTTCTTACTAGAGTAAAACTTTGCTAAATTGTTTAGGATTAGTTTAGACGTTTTTGTGCTGTACAATTTCTTACTAGAGTAAAACTACTGCTTCAAAAAATAAAGGTTATAGTTTGTTTTTGTGCTGTACAATTTCTTACTAGAGTAAAACATCGAAAATTATTGCGAATGATATTTTTTTGTTTTTGTGCTGTACAATTTCTTACTAGAGTAAAACTATAATATAGTTAAGTAGTTGATTGATAACGTTTTTGTGCTGTACAATTTCTTACTAGAGTAAAACAAAAAAATGCTCGATAACATTTTCCGCGCTGTTTTTGTGCTGTACAATTTCTTACTAGAGTAAAACTGACTTATCAACCTTATACTCTAATTATATGTTTTTGTGCTGTACAATTTCTTACTAGAGTAAAACAAGGCAATTGACCTTATTAATTCGTTATTTGTTTTTGTGCTGTACAATTTCTTACTAGAGTAAAACTATTAGAGGAACCTATGCTAATATTTACAGGTTTTTGTGCTGTACAATTTCTTACTAGAGTAAAACCCTAAAAATATAAAAATAAGGAGTCTACACAGTTTTTGTGCTGTACAATTTCTTACTAGAGTAAAACAAGGCAATTGACCTTATTAATTCTTTGTTCGTTTTTGTGCTGTACAATTTCTTACTAGAGTAAAACAAAGAACAGTATGCTGAGCAATCTTCTGATGTTTTTGTGCTGTACAATTTCTTACTAGAGTAAAACGGTGAGAATGTTTGCTGCATCCGCCGACTTAGTTTTTGTGCTGTACAATTTCTTACTAGAGTAAAACTCAAAAAACGGAGAAATCTGCAGTGCCCTGCGTTTTTGTGCTGTACAATTTCTTACTAGAGTAAAACAAAGAACAATACAACCAAGAGAGCAGTGACGTTTTTGTGCTGTACAATTTCTTACTAGAGTAAAACAAAAAAATATGTTATAATTATATTAGAGCAGTTTTTGTGCTGTACAATTTCTTACTAGAGTAAAACATTTATGTCCCAGAGTTTTGTCATGACCTTGTTTTTGTGCTGTACAATTTCTTACTAGAGTAAAACTTATTATATCTGAGACTTTGAACTAGCATTGTTTTTGTGCTGTACAATTTCTTACTAGAGTAAAACCTGGAGAAAGAGGACAACAAGGAGAACCCGGTTTTTGTGCTGTACAATTTCTTACTAGAGTAAAACAATTTTATTAGATTTATAATTGACGTCCAGCGTTTTTGTGCTGTACAATTTCTTACTAGAGTAAAACTCAATTATAAATCTAATAAAATTACGTGCTGTTTTTGTGCTGTACAATTTCTTACTAGAGTAAAACTAGTTATCTTTTCTAGATCTGGTCTTATCTGTTTTTGTGCTGTACAATTTCTTACTAGAGTAAAACTTTTCTTTAAGACAATACTGTTTGTATCGTGTTTTTGTGCTGTACAATTTCTTACTAGAGTAAAACTCGTATTAAATAGTTTATACGGCAAGTTCGGTTTTTGTGCTGTACAATTTCTTACTAGAGTAAAACCTAACAACCCGTTATTTTGTAATTACATATGTTTTTGTGCTGTACAATTTCTTACTAGAGTAAAACGAAAAGGAAAAAATTGAAAAAATGAACCCAGTTTTTGTGCTGTACAATTTCTTACTAGAGTAAAACCACCAACTCATTTTACAAAAGGTAAAAGTGGTTTTTGTGCTGTACAATTTCTTACTAGAGTAAAACAAATGTTATTGTTTGTTAGACCCAAAAAGTGTTTTTGTGCTGTACAATTTCTTACTAGAGTAAAACAAAACTTTATATGAGGTAGTAAAATTGATTGTTTTTGTGCTGTACAATTTCTTACTAGAGTAAAACTTTGTGTCTTAATCATTGGGGGTTACCACCGTTTTTGTGCTGTACAATTTCTTACTAGAGTAAAACAAACGGCAAAAAATATTTTAGATCTTTCAAGTTTTTGTGCTGTACAATTTCTTACTAGAGTAAAACTTGAATTTGCCTGCATTCAAACAGTGCCACGTTTTTGTGCTGTACAATTTCTTACTAGAGTAAAACTAAAAATGATACTATACTATCTAATAGTCAGTTTTTGTGCTGTACAATTTCTTACTAGAGTAAAACAATACTAATGGTCTTCACCACCAAAAATGTGTTTTTGTGCTGTACAATTTCTTACTAGAGTAAAACGTATAATTATAGTATAAGGTTGAAAAGTCAGTTTTTGTGCTGTACAATTTCTTACTAGAGTAAAACTTTAAGGCATAAAGGTGCTCTCCAAGAGTAGTTTTTGTGCTGTACAATTTCTTACTAGAGTAAAACATCCGCCTATCGAAATTATATAAAGAACTAGTTTTTGTGCTGTACAATTTCTTACTAGAGTAAAACAATACAAGAGTTATTACTAAACAACAGTATGTTTTTGTGCTGTACAATTTCTTACTAGAGTAAAACCCGAAAAATAAAAAAATAAGGAGTCTATACAGTTTTTGTGCTGTACAATTTCTTACTAGAGTAAAACCAAAAAGAGCAGGATCATAGAAAAAACGGAGTTTTTGTGCTGTACAATTTCTTACTAGAGTAAAACTATCAACAAGAACAAGAACAACTAGACTTAGTTTTTGTGCTGTACAATTTCTTACTAAAGTAAAACCTAATTTGCTGACTTGTGGTGTTAATGTTAGTTTTTGTGCTGTACAATTTCTTACTAGAGTAAAACAATTTATATACTAACATGTTACCACTTTTTGTTTTTGTGCTGTACAATTTCTTACTAGAGTAAAACATTTTTATATAATAATTAAGTTGTTTATTTGTTTTTGTGCTGTACAATTTCTTACTAGAGTAAAACAATAAAAATGCAGTTCCCTTTGGAATGTCTGTTTTTGTGCTGTACAATTTCTTACTAGAGTAAAACAATTCTTTCGAACGCCTTTTTGGTAGAACTGTTTTTGTGCTTTACAATTTCTTACTAGAGTAAAACATGTTGATTCAGGAGACGGGGATAAAATGGGTTTTTGTGCTGTACAATTTCTTACTAGAGTAAAACTCGCCAACCCATTTTTTAAACTACTTATATGTTTTTGTGCTGTACAATTTCTTGCTAGAGTAAAACTTATTGAGATTGAACTTTTACTGATATTGTGTTTTTGTGCTGTACAATTTCTTACTAGAGTAAAACCGATTGTTTTTTGCAGTCAATTTGAAGCTAGTTTTTGTGCTGTACAATTTCTTGCTAGAGTAAAACTTATTGAGATTGAACTTTTACTGATATTGTGTTTTTGTGCTGTACAATTTCTTACTAGAGTAAAACAAAACTGATCAAAAAACAGTGGTGTATTATGTTTTTGTGCTGTACAATTTCTTACTAGAGTAAAACTATTCGGTAATTCTTCTTTTATTTGTGATAGTTTTTGTGCTGTACAATTTCTTACTAGAGTAAAACAGACTGGGTCTTGATAAAAACTTGACCATTGTTTTTGTGCTGTACAATTTCTTACTAGAGTAAAACACAATAAAATTAATTTCAAAAAACGACTTAGTTTTTGTGCTGTACAATTTCTTACTAGAGTAAAACTATTTTCTTTTTGCTCTTCCAAAACGTTCTGTTTTTGTGCTGTACAATTTCTTGCTAGAGTAAAACTCGCCAACCCATTTTTTAAACTACTTATATGTTTTTGTGCTGTACAATTTCTTACTAGAGTAAAACAACGAACTAGCTAACAGAAAAGTGGAATTAGTTTTTGTGCTGTACAATTTCTTACTAGAGTAAAACTCAATTTTGTTCTCTTTTCTTAATTCTTTCGTTTTTGTGCTGTACAATTTCTTACTAGAGTAAAACTTTTTTTAATAATACAACCAAATTTGCGGTCGTTTTTGTGCTGTACAATTTCTTACTAGAGTAAAACCTTTTTGGACATTTTTGAGAGCCTCTTCAAGTTTTTGTGCTGTACAATTTCTTACTAGAGTAAAACAATTATACACCAAAAGGATTTAGTGCTGAGGTTTTTGTGCTGTACAATTTCTTACTAGAGTAAAACAAACTAATTACAGACGCTTTTGGTAAAAGTGTTTTTGTGCTGTACAATTTCTTACTAGAGTAAAACTGTAAGTATGTTTGCAGCATCGGCGCTTTTGTTTTTGTGCTGTACAATTTCTTACTAGAGTAAAACGCAAACATTATACGAAGTATTAAAATTAATGTTTTTGTGCTGTACAATTTCTTACTAGAGTAAAACTAAAATATGAGTCAAATTTTGTGTATGTTCGTTTTTGTGCTGTACAATTTCTTACTAGAGTAAAACGGCATTTTTATTGCCTTACTTATATTATACGTTTTTGTGCTGTACAATTTCTTACTAGAGTAAAACATTTTTTGGATTTGTATGAAGCTCTCTAAGTTTTTGTGCTGTACAATTTCTTACTAGAGTAAAACCGAAGGCATCGAGGAGGCCTATGAGAAAAACATGTGTGTATGTAATAAAATTGCATTTTAGAGTAAAAGATGAATACCGCAAGGCAAGACGCAAGAGCAAGTATACTTATTGTCTTGTAGAATATTTTATTAAAATAAAACAGCATTTAGACAAAGGAGCCTTAAAATGCCGTTGTTCTGGCGCTGTACAATTCATTAATTGAACAAAATGGCTCTACCAACATGTTACCACTTATGGCATATTATTTCAGTGCTGCGAAATTTCTTATTAGAGTAAAACCTAATCACAAATTTTAATAGCTTTGCTATATTTATTTAACGGACTTAATAGTGAATTATTTAGAAAATTAAAAATTTAATTTGAATTTAAAAACTCTTTTATTTGATTTGAAGGGACAAAAAAAGAAATACCTTGAACTGGTTTTTCATTTATAAGCCGAAAAGTCATAATACCAATTACTTTGTTTTTAGTATTTAAAACAGGACCGCCACTATTTCCTGGCTCAATTGTGATACTAGTTCGAACAAAATTTTGATTAACTACTTTATTAGTTCCTGAAACTATTCCTTTGCTGATTGTTAAGCCAAGATTATGTGGATTTCCGATTGTAAAAATTTCATCGCCATAACCAAAATTTTCTTCTATTTCAAGGTTTTTAACTTTTGTGTTTAGTTCCAAACTTAATATGTCATAGTTTGGTGAAATTTTTATAATTTTAGTTTTTTTGTAGTCTTTTTCATTTGCAAAGCGGTAAAAAATATCAATTTCATCGCTATTTTCAAGAATGTGTTTATTAGTGATAATTTTATTATTTATAACAAAACCGGTCGCAAAAGAAACTTCCTCATTTTTTTGAATCTTAATTTCAACAATTGACTTTAAAAGGGCTTCATGGTTAATTTTTGGATTTAGTTTTATTCAATTATTTGTTAGTAAAGTAACGTTTGCTAACAAAATTCCAAGATTTAGAGCCAAAAATAAACCAATAAACCCGTATTTTTTAGTGAATTTTTTCATTTTTATCTAAAAGTGTCTTATTCTTAAGTGATTCTAATTATACCTTAATTTTTTCTCAGACCAAGCATTTTTTTTTTTTTTTTTACAAAAGATTAAATTTAAAATAATAAAAATTAAGACTTTAGGTCAAAAAACAGGATTTACCGGTATTTTTGCATATTTATACTCACTAGAAAGCAAATTTTTGCAATCAACCCGGGAAACTCGGGATTCAGGAACAATTTTTGATCTAAAAGCATAAAAAAACCTATGAATTCATAGGCTTTTTTTAGATTTTGGTCTTTAAATTACTAACTAAACTAATTCAATAATTGCCATTTTTGAATTATCGCCATTTCGGCTAGGAATTTTAACTATTCGAGTATAGCCACCTTGTCTTTCTTGGTAACGAGGTGCTATTTTGGTAAATAAATAAGGCATAACTTTCATTCCGTCTTTGGTTTTTTGGTTATATAAATAACTAAGAACTTGACGGCGAGCTGCTAGATCGTTTTTTTTGGCTTTGGTAATTAATTTTTCAACAACAGAACGAAGACGCTTTGCACGTGCAAGTGTGGTTTTTAGATGACCATGTAAAATTAAAGAAGTTGCAAGTGAGCGGAAAACTTGGCGATCTCAGGCAGCATCACGGGAATAAATTTGGTGCGGATTAGCCATAATTAGTTTTCTCCTTTTTGTTCGTTTTTATATATTTCAAGTTTTTCAATTATTTCCTGAACTGATTTACGGCCAAGATTTTTAATATTTTCAAAGTCATCTTGTGTTAGGTTTTCAATGTCAGAAATTTTATAATAATGAGCGCGTCTAAGTGCATTTATTGAGCGCACGGAAAGGTCTAAAGACTCAATTGCATCCGAAAAGCGACGGGATGGCTCTTCTTTGACGACTGAGGGTTCAAAAAATTCCTCGGAAAATTTGTTAAGATTTTCGACATTTGCCAAAATATTAAGGTGGGCTAGTAAAATTTTTGAACCTTCAGAGACAGCATCTTTAGCCTTAATTGAGCCGTCAGTTTTAATTGAAAAGCTTAGTTTTTCTTCAACAATCGGGCTGGCTGAATTAATTTCAACAGATTGATAATTAGCACTTAAAACCGGTGAAAAATCACTATCAACAGCCAAAACTGTGCCATCAAGGTTGGATTCAAGACTTAGTAAAACTTCGTTGACATATTTTTTGTTAGTTTCAAAATCGCTAAAACCTTTACCTGAAGTTATAAAAAGTTCAAATTTAAGTGAATTAACTCTTGAGACATCGGCAATATACAAATCGGGATTGACAATTTTTAGTCCACTATCAGAAACAATGTCGCGAGCATAAATTTGTCCAGCTTTTTGGCCATTAAAACTTGCCCGGTGAATTTGATTTTGTCCAAAAAGAGCAGGATCATAGAAAAAACGGACTCTTTTTAGGTTGTTTAGAATTGTAACAACATCTTCAATTACATCATCAAGAATACTAAATTCATGAGTTACGCCGGCAATTTTTACCCCAAAAACTGCACAAGAAGTAATTGAAGACAGAACTACACGACGAAGAGCATTTCCGATTGTATTTCCAAGTCCGCGCTCGAGCGGTTTTAGTTCAAAACTTGTTTCAAATTCACTAATTTGGTCAGTTAAGTTTTCAGAATAGTAAACATTTGCATGTTTTTTCATAAAATCCTACCTTTTTTCCTGACGTTTAAATCATTTACGCGGAGGACGAGTTCCGTTGTGGGGAATTGGCGTAACGTCTTGGGTAAGTAAAATATTAATTCCTGAAGTTATAATTTGCTTACGCGCAGCTTCTTTTCCTTGCCCGGTTCCTTTAAGGTGAACAACAACTTCACGCATTCCGTGTTCACGAGCTTTTTGGGCAGCAGCAGCGGTTGCTAGGGTAGCAGCATATGCGGTTTTTTTCTTTGTTCCTTTAAAGCCAATTGATCCTGAACTAGCTCAAGAAATTACATTTCCTTGTTTGTCAGTAAAAGAAATTATCGTGTTTTGGTGTGAAGAGTGAATGTGGGCAATTCCGGCTGTTACATTTTTTGGTCTGATTTTTTTAACTTTACGAGTATTAGTTGCCATGATTAACTATTTTTTACCTTTGTCTTTTTTTGCCATAATTGCTTTTCTTGGACCTTTTCGAGTACGCGCGTTTTTCTGAGTTACTTGACCACGAACTGGAAGACCTTTACGATGACGGATTCCACGATAACATTTAATTTCAATTAGTCTTTTAATATTTGATTGAACTTCACGGTGCAGGTCACCTTCGGTTTTATAAGTTTTTGCAATATCACGAATGATTTGCAAAACATCTTCCTGAATTTCTTTAACTTTTGTATCTTGGGTTAAAACAGGATATTTTTTCCCAAATTTTTCTTGCTGAATTGCAGCAGTTTTGTCAATTATTTCTGCAGCAAGCGATTTTCCAATTCCATAAATACTTGTAAGAGCAATTACAATTCTTTTATGATTGGGGATTTCAACATTAAGAATACGTGCCATATTTTAAACTTATTTAAATAAATATATTTTCCTTTTTATAAAATTTTATTTTTCACCTCTAAAAATTTAAAAGTGAAAAATACTAACAAAATAGAACAAAAATCAAAAACTATCCTTGTCTTTGTTTGTGTTTTTTTAAAACACAAATTACACGGTTCACCGAACGACGCTTAATTATTTTGCAATCTTTGCAAATTTTTTTAATACTTGCTCGAACTTTCATTTTTTTCCTTTAAATTCAGGTAATAATTTCAAAAAAATTATTTAAAGCGGTAAACAATTCTTCCTTTTGAAAGATCATAAGGTGACATTTCAACCTTAACGCTGTCGCCTAAAATAATTTTAATGTGGTGAAGTTTCATTTTCCCAGCAACATGACAATTTAATTTTACTCCGTTTTCAAGAGTTACTTCATATTCTTGGGAGTTAAAAACGTGTGATATTTTACCTTGAAATAATAATTTTTGTTCTTTTGAAGAATTTTGCATCTATTTTTGATCCATTTCTGTTAGTATTATTCCCTTCCCGTCTTGAATTAAAATTGTCTGTTCATAGTGGGAAGTTTTTTTACCATCATTTGATTGTACCGATCATCCGTCTTTTAAAATTTTTATTCGCGGAGAACTTTGGACGATCATTGGTTCAATACAAATTACCATATTATTTTTTATTTTTTTTCCAGTGCCCGGGACACCAAAATTGAAAATATTAGGATTTTCGTGCAATTTTTTGCCAATACCATGGCCACAAAATTCAACAGGAGTAAAAAATCCATAAGACCTTATGACTTGATTGATAGCAAAACCAATGTCACCTGTTGTTGCGCCAGGTTTGATTGCCTTGAAGCCGGCAAAAAAAGCTTCCTCGGCGCATTTTATTAGTTTTTCATTTTCAGCATTTGGGCCAAGTGATTTACTAAAAGCACTGTCGGCAAAAAAACCATTATAAGATAGTCCTAAATCAACTGAAACCAAATCACCTTCTTGAAGAATGTAGTCATTTGGAATACCATGAATAAGGATTTCATTAACACTTATACAAATAGTTGCCGGAAAACCGTGATAATTTAAAAATGCTGGTTTGGCGCCTCTGGCAATAATCTCATCAAAAGCGATGGCATCAATTTCTTTTAAAGAGATCCCTGGTCTTACAAAGTCATAAATTTTTTTCTTGACTTCTGCCAGGAGTTTAGCGGCAATTTTTAGTTGTTCAATTTCAAATTCTGTTTTAATTAGAGACATTTTTCAATTTCACTAACAATTTCGTCCAAACTTCTTTCAACATTTAAATAATGAATTTTACCATGTTTTATATAATAATCGACAATTGGCGTTACAGATTCATTAAATTTTTCAATTCGAAGCTTAACAATTTCAGGACGATCGTCTGGACGAGTAAATAAAGGTTCACTATCAATGTCGCATGTATTTTCTACTTTTGGTTTTGCTAGTAATAAATTATATGATTTTTGACATTTACTGCAAAACAAACGTTGAGAAAGACGGCTAACTATTGTCTCTGGTTTGATTTCAAGGTAAAAAACTTTGTCAACATCAATTTTATTTTCGTTCATAAAATTGAGTTGATTTAATGTTCGTGGGTAGCCATCAAGAATATAACCTGTCTGCGGTGAGAGTTGACTGATAAAATTTGACAATAAATCGTTAGTAATTTCATCAGGAACATATAGACCATTTTTAACATAGTTTTGAATTTTCTCGGCAAAATCACGATCTTTTTTGATTTTTTCACGGAAAAGATTACCAGTAGAAATATGAACTAATTTAAACTTGTCAACTAGAATTTTTGAAATACTACCTTTTCCAGAACCAGGGGCGCCAATTAGAAGAATTTTTGAATTAGATAATGACATTGTTAAATTTTGAGACCTTTTTTAATTTTTTACCATAATAAATCACGACTTGACTTCGCTGAGGAAGAATCTTGTTTATATGTAAGATTTTTGCGGATTTTTTTGGTTTGTTTTAATACTTTTTGTGCTCCATAACGTGCTTTAATTTGCGATATAGTTTCAAGAGCAGTTGTTCCTAAAATTATTATTGAAGTTCCTGAAAAAGTTATTGCCGAAGGTAGACCTAACATTATCGCAACTGGCTGGAAAATTCCAAGAAAAGTCAAATAAATAGCACTAAATACTGAAATTCTAAGAATAACGCCAATTAAATAATCTTCAGTTTGCTCACCAGGACGAATACCGGGGATAAAAGTTGAATTTTTGGCAAAATCCTGGGAAATTTTATCAATCCGCGATTGCTGAAGCGACATAATAATGCTAAAAATAATATTACATACAATAAATATACTAAGACCAATTGGATGATGAATTTGCAAATTATTATCGATTCAATTACGGGCAGCTGAAGTGTTTCGGTCAAAAAATCCAGTCAAAAGTGAAGGGATTGAAACAACAATTAAAGCAAAAATTATTGGCATAATTCCGGCTGGATTTAGTTTTAAAGGCAAAACCGATATTTCTTTAATGTTTTTGGACATCCCTGAACCAGTTTGTTGAATTGGGATTTTTCTCTCAGCCAAATAAACATAAACTGATATAAATAAAATAGCCAAAAATGCAACAATATAAAGGATAAAACTAAGAACTTGTGTTATTAGTGATGAAGGCGAAGAAAGATCGACTAAATACTCAAAAGCATGACGAAAACGTTGTGGAAGACCAACAACTATTCCCGAAAAAATTAATAACGAAGTCCCGTTTCCTACACCTTTATCGGTTATCTGTTCGGCTAAAAACAAGGAAAAAAGCGAACCAGCAACTAAAATTAAGGGTAAAATAAACCAAATATATGCAGCGCTAGTAATTTCTAAACGAACAAAGCCAAAACTTTCATTAAGAATAACGGTTCGAATTAAAACAATTGCCTGAATAAGCGCAACAAGAAGAGTCAAAAATCTTGTAATTATATTGATTTTTCTTCTTCCGGCAGGACCAGACTGGGAAAGTCGATGAATTGGAGGGAAAATCTTTGTCTGAGCAATAAGCATGAACAAAGACGACGTAATAAAAGGGCTGATGCCTAAGGCAACAACTGAAAAATTAAGTAAACCGCCACCACCGACGGTATTAATGATACCTAAAAATGAGTTGGTATCAATTTGGAATTGCAACAACCTGAGCCCAGGAATAGTAATTGTACCACAAACAATAAAAATTACCAATAAAAAAAATGTAAAAATTATTTTGCGGGCAAGAACTTTTTCTTTATAAACAAGAAGGATATAATTTTTAAGACTTATATATCCAGAGTTTGTTTTTTCTCAAAGTTTAGCAAAAAGTTTGCTCACTAGTTTACCTCAGTAATTGAACCGCCGAGCTCTTCAATTTTAGCTAGTGCCGCTGCAGAATAAGCATTTGTTGTTACAAAAAGTTTTTTTGTTAATTCACCTTTTGCAAGTAATTTTGCTGGCAAATTACGTTTTTTAAGCACACCTTTAAGATAAAGTGACTCAAGACTAACTTTATCCCCATCTTGATAACGGCTTTCAAGATCTGATAAATTAAAGATTTCATATTGTTTTGAGTTAAAATTGCGGAAACCAATTTTTGGCACACGACGAAATCAAGGGTTTTGACCACCTTCAAAGCCAAGACGAACAGTTGAACGTTTTTTTTGTCCAGATTGACCTCTACCGGCTTGTTTACCTTTTCCAGCAGCATGCCCACGCCCTTTACGGTGTTTTTTTGTTCTTGCACCAGGGGTATAAGTTAAATTTTCAAGTCTTATTGCCATATTTGTTCCTATTTTTTTAAGTTTTATAATTATACTTTATTTTAAAACTTTTTTTTCAAAAAACATAAAAAAAGTTTTAAGTAATTTTTAGTGCCTAAATTTTACCCTAAGGCACTAAAAATTTAAAGATTTTTTGCTATTTTTTAAATAAAGGGAAAAATTTATGAATTTGAGAAGCAAAAGTTATTTTTTTTGGGCTAAAACTTGTGAAGGATTAAGATCACGAAGTTCAGCTATTTGATTAATAGTTTTAAGTCCTAAAAGCGCTTTCAGAGTTGCACGCACAACGTTAATTTTTGTTCTTGATCCGTAAGTTTTTGTATAAATATCAGTATACCCAGCAAGTTCAACAACAGCACGCACGGTATTTGAAGCAACAATTCCTTTACCTCTTGGGGCTGGTTTGATGAGAATTTTTGAGGCTGAATATTTAGCATTTATCTCATGTGGAACGGTTGATCTTCGGTAAATTGGCACAGACACAAGCCGGTTTTGTGCATCTTTTACGGCTTTCCGAATTGAGTCTTGCACTTCGTTAGCTTTTCCGTGACCTAGGCCAACTTTTCCTTTTTTATTACCAACAACGGCAAAAGCGCTAAAAGAAAAACGGCGACCACCTTTTACAACTTTGGTTACACGGGCAACTGAAATTATTCTCTCTTCAAACTCAGGGCGAAAATTTTTTTCTTTTGGTTTTTGACGCTGACCACGTGGACGTTGACGGCCTGCTTCTTTTGGACTGAATTGTTTTTGATTTTGACTGTTTTGATTTGTTTTTTGCTGATTTGGTTTATTGTGAAGATTTGTATCCATTTTAGAATTTTACTCCTTGGGCTCTTAATGATTCGGCAAAAGCTTTAATGCGACCATGATATAAATAACCGCTTCGGTCAAAAACAAAAGGATTTTCTTCCAATTTAAGCTCTTTTAATTTAGCGTATAATTCAGGGGCTAAATTACTTGCAGCTTGGATATTTCCGCTATATTTATCAGTCTTGTCAAGTGTTGAAACCGAAAGGATAACTTGATTTTTTCAAGGATCAAAAATATAAGCATAAAAATGACGTAAAGATTTATATACGCCAATCCGGTATTTTTTTTGGTCTTGGTGCGAAGGACTAAGTTTTGCTAAAATACGGACATGTTTTGCTTTTCGGTGAAAATTACGTGATTTTTGCATAATTATTTAGAAGCTTTTTTCCCTTCTTTGAGTTTAAGAATTTCGTTACTATAAGAAATTCCTTTGCCTGAATAAGGATTTGGCCGGCGAACTTGACGAATTTGGGCGCTAAATTGGCCAACTTTTTGTTTGTCAATACCTTTAATTACAATAGTTGTTGCATTTGGTACTAAAACATCAAGTTCATTTGGCACTTTGAGTTCAACTGGATGAGAATAACCAACTAAAAGTTCGATAACTTTTTCTTTTAGTGTTGCCTTATACCCAACCCCTTTAATTTTGAGTTCTTTTTGAAAACCTTTTGAGACACCAGTCAACATTCCACTAAGGTGAGAATTTGTTGTTCCATGAAGTTGTTTTACTTGTTTATCTTCAGATTTTCTGATTGTTTTTAGTGTACTGTTTTCTTCAATAATTGTAATTAAATCAGAAAATTGGCGCTCTAAAATACCCAACGGACCTTGAATTTTAACATTTGAGCCATTAATTTCAACACTAACTTTTTCAGGAATAATTAAAACACGATTACCGACACGTGACATATTTTTTACCAAATGTAGGCGATAATTTCACCGCCGACATTTTCCTTTCTTGCTTGTGAATCAGTTAAGAGCCCTTTTGAAGTTGATAAAATTGCAATTCCGTAGCCAGATTGGACAAAAGGAATTTTTTGGGCAGGGGCATAAACGCGAAGCGAAGGTTTAGAAATTCTTTTAAGTCCAGAAATTGATGAAGTATTTCCTTTGTATTTGAGCTCAACAGTTATTGTTTTTTTAAGCTCGCCTTCAATTTGGAAATCTTTAATATATCCAGCTTCTTTAATAATTTCTAACATTTTTGCTTTAATTTTTGAATGTTGAAATGATACTTGTTTGTGTTTTCTGATTGTTGCATTCCGAATTCGGGTTAGCATATCAGCAATTGGATCTGTTATAAAAGCCATAATTTTACCAACTCGCTTTCTTAATTCCAGGAATTCGTCCTTGGTGAGCCAAAGTACGAAAACAAATACGGCAAATACGGAATTTTCTTAAAACTGAATGAGAACGGCCACACAACTGACAACGAGTATAGGCGCGAACTTTGAATTTAGGAGCCCGATTTGCTTTGACTTTTCACGACATTTTTGCCATAGATTTATCCTTTAACCTAAAAAATTTTTAAAATTTTTTGCGAAAAAATTAACTTTTTTTCGCAAAAGGAAAGCCTAATAATTCAAGAAGTTTTAAGGCTTGCTCATTATTTTTTGCACTTGTTACTATTATTACATCAAGTCCGCGAATTTTTGTGATTTTATCAAAAGTTATCTCAGGAAAAACGATTGATTCTTTAAATCCAAGGGCAAAATTTCCTTTGCCATCAAAAGATTTAGGGGAAAGACCACGAAAATCACGAATACGAGGAATTGCAATATTGAGAACTTTTGAAAGAAAATTTCACATTTGTTCACGACGGAGAGTAACTTTTCCACCAACTGGCATTCCTTGACGAAGTTTTCAAGTTGCAAGTGATTTTTTTGCCACTGTTTTATACGGTTTTTGACCGGTAATGTTTGCAAGATCATCAAGAACAGCTTCAATTGCTTTTGCATTTGTTACTTGATTTCCGGCAGTCATATTAACGACAACTTTTACAATTTTGGGAACTTCAGAAGGGGATTTGAAATTAAAATGGTCTTTTAGTTGGCCAAAAACATTATCACGATAGTGCTCTTGAAGCTTTGTCATACTAAATAGCCTTTCCTGTTTTTTTTGCAATTCGGGTTTTTTTACCATTTTCTACTTTAAAACCAACACGAGTTGGAACAGCTGGCTTATCTTTTCCAGCTTTTTTGGCAACCAAAGCTAGTTTTGAAAGTAAAATTGGCGCTTCAAAAGTGACAACTTCACCTTTTGTATTTTGATTTGAAGGTTTACGGTGTTTTGTTTTAATATTAACATCTTTAACAATTGCCGCATTTTTTGCAGGAATTATTTCAAGGACAGATGAGACTTTACCTTTGTCATCGCCAGATAAAACTACAACTGAATCATTTTTACGAATTTTTTGCATTTTTTAGAGAACCTCCTGCGCCAGTGAAGCGATTTTTAGGTAACCTTTTTCACGGATTTCTCTGGCAATTGGCCCAAAAACACGTGTTCCTCTTGGAGTTCCATCCTCTTTGATAATTACAACTGCATTGTCATCAAATTTTATATGTGAACCATTTGGACGACGAAGACCGTATGTTGAACGAACAATTAGTGCCTTAACAACTTGTCCTTCTTTAAGCATTCCGTTTGGAATTGCTTTTTTAACAGAAACTACAACAATGTCACCAATATTTGAAGTTTTTTTAACAGATCCACCTAAATTTCGGATTACACCAACAATTTTTGCGCCCGAATTGTCAGCAACATTTAAACGAGATTGTTCTTGAACCATTTTAGACTTCTCCTTTTTTTTGTAAAACCTCAACTAGACGGAAATGTTTTGTTTTTGAAATTGGACGGCATTCTGCTATTTTAACAAAATCACCAACATTTGCTGTTCCTGCTTGGTCATGAGTTGCAAATTTTTTTGTCTTTTTGAACCGTTTTCCATAAAGTTTATGTTTATAAGCTGTCTCAACAGAAACCATTATTGTCTTATCAGAAGTTCGAATCACTTTTCCTTGCAGTGTTTTACGAAGATTACGCTTTTGGGGAATTTTTTCTAAATTATTGTTCATTTTGGCTACTCATTTCTGCTGGTTTTGTTTGAATTTTTGGGGCTAAAAGCGGCTTGATATGCGCATTAAAATGGGCTTTTATTGATTTTGGCGATTTTGCAAATACGACTTTTTGCGCTTTTTTTTGCTTTTTGGTGAGTTTTTTTGGCTTTGGATTTTGGCTTAATTTTTGCTCAGAAAGAATTGTTAAAATTCGGGCAATTATTTTACGAATCTGGCTGATTTTGTGAGTTTGATCTAAATTTGAACTTTGATTTTTAAATCTTAAAATAAATAATTCAGAACGGTATTCAAGAAGAAGTGCATTAAGTTCGCTTGGTGTTTTTTTTAAAAGTTCTTTATATTCCATTGTTTTCCTAAGATATAGTTACTATTTTTCATTTTAGTGGTAATTTATGTCCACCAAGTCGAAGTGCATCACGAGCAACATCGTCTTTTACACCTTTAATTTCAAACATCATTGTATTTTTTTTAACAACAGCGACTCAACGATCAACTGAACCTTTTCCAGATCCCATCCGCACTCCAATTGGCTTAGAAGTTAAAGACAAATGTGGAAAAATTCGAATAATAACTTGACCTTCACGTCCCATTCTTCTTGTAATTGCAATACGGGCAGCTTCGATTTGGGCCGCAGAAATTCAGGCAGAACCAACGGCTTGAAGTCCATAGTCACCAAAGGCTAAAAAATTTCCTGAGTGTGCTTCCCGTTTATCGTGATAAAGACGGAAAGTTTTACGGTGCTTAGTTTTTTTTGGTTGCAACATTTTTATCTCCTTTTATCACTTCTTATTACAGATTCAATATCAATTTTTTGTCTTGACTCACCAAGTGAGACTCAAACTTTAACGCCCAAAATTCCGTAAGTTGTTTTTGCAATTGCGGTTGCATATTCAACATTTTGACGCAAAGTGTGCAATTTCATTTCACCTTCGGCATAACCTTCAGAACGAGCCATTTCAACACCATTAAGACGACCAGAGACAAGTGTTTTTACCCCTTTTGCGCCCGCTTTTAGTGCGGTTCGAATTGCAAATTTTTGGGCAATTCGGTATGAGCCACGTTGTTCAAGTTTTTGGGCGATTGTTTCAGCCATTAATTTTGCATTTAATTCAGGATTTGTGATTTCAATTGCATCAATGTGTAAAACAATTTTCCGGTTTTTAAGAGTTTTTTTAAGTTGTTCAACAATTTTTTTCAGATTTTCGCCTGAAGATCCAAGAAATGAACCAAGTCTTGCTGTATATACTAAAACAGTAATTGCATTGTTGCGATCACGACGAATTATTGTGTTTCCAATTTGGTATTCACGGGTTAATTTTTCAAAAAAACGGTGAATTTTAACATCTTCTAACAAATTAGCGGCAAATTTATTTTTCTCTGCATACCAAATTGCATTATGAGCTCTTGTTATTCCAAAACGGAAACCATTTGGATTTACCTTTTGTCCCATTATTTTTCTCCTTGTTTTGGATTTAAGTCTTGATTGTTAGTTTCTGGTAAAACTTCAGCAGAAGTTGTTGCCGGTTCAAAAGACTCAAAAGTACTTGAATCTTCAGTGTCGCCTAGAGCTGCAAGAACAACCTTAAAATGAGAAGTTCTTTTAAGAATTTGACTTGCTGATCCTTTTGCCCGTGGACGAAAACGTTTTAGCGTTGGACCTTCATTAACAATCGCTGATTTTACAACTAAATTTGCTTGTTCAAGACCATGATTATTAATTGCATTGGCAATGGCAGAATTAATTAGTTTTCTAAAAATTGGTGATGCTTTTTTATTAGTATGGGCCAAAATTGAAAGGGCTTCAAAGACAGGTTTATTTTTAACTAAATTAGCAACAAGGCGTGCTTTTGAGGCAGAAATTCTTTGGGTTTTTAAAGAAGCAACTGCATAATTATTGTTTTCGAAATTCATTTATATTGTCCTTTTATTTCTTTTTAGCCTTGTCTTTTCCGTGTCCATAATAAGTTCTTGTTGGCGAAAACTCACCTAATTTGTGACCTACCATATCATCAGTAACATAAACTTCGTTAAAAATTTTGCCATTGTGGACCAAAAAAGTTAGACCAACAAACTGGGGAAAAATAGTTGACCGGCGTGATCAAGTCTTAATTGGTTTGCGTGAATTTTTCATAATTGCATCATCAACTTTTTTAAGAAGATGCTCATCAGCAAATGGACCTTTTTTAAGTGAACGAGCCATTATTTTTTAGATTCCTTTCTTGAACGGATTATCAATTTAGTTGAAGCTTTTTTAGGATTTCTTGTCTTAACTCCAAGTGCTTTTTTACCTCAAGGAGTAAGTGGAGATTTACGTCCAATTGGTTGTTTACCTTCTCCACCTCCATGTGGGTGATCATTTGGATTCATTACTGATCCACGAACGGTTGGTCTAATTCCTTTGTGACGATTTCGCCCTGCTTTTCCGATGTTAACAAGTGAATTTTCTTCATTTCCAACTACACCAACAGTTGCCCGGCAGGTAGATAAAATTCGACGGTATTCTCCTGATTTTAGTTTAAGAATAACGTACTTTCCGTTTTCATCACGACCTTGAATTTGGGCTCAAGTTCCCGCTGAACGGATTAGTTGCCCCCCTGCGCCTGGATGGAGTTCGAGATTGTGAACAAAAGTACCTTCAGGAATATTTTTAAGCGGCAGGCAGTTTCCAACAAGAATATCAGCCTCAGGACCTGAGGCAATTTTTTGACCTACTTTTAGATTTTTAGGTGCTAAAATATAACGTTTTTCGCCGTCAATATAAGAAATAAGGGCAATATTTGCTGAACGATTTGGGTCATATTCAATTGTTTTTACAATTGCCGGAATATTGTCTTTATTTCTTTTAAAATCAATTAGACGGTATTTTCTTTTGTGCCGTCCACCTTGGTGTCTAACGGTAATTTTACCTTGAGAATTACGACCTGAATGTTTTTTTAAAGTTACAAGCAAAGACTTTTCTGGTCTGTTTGTTGTTAAATTTGCGCCAAAATCAAGTGAAGACATATGGCGACGGCCGTTTGTTGTTGGTTTATAATATTTAAGCGCCATTAGTTTGTCTCTCCTTGTTCGTTAGTTTGGTTTTCAGGCTGGTTTTCAGGCTGATTTTCCTCAGTTTTTTGACTTTCGGCGGCCTGTTTTTTTGCAAGTTTTTGGGCTATTTCCTGATTTTTTTGCTCTAGTTGGGCTCTTTTTTCTTCAATTTGTTGACTGAATTCTTGTTGGTCTTTATTGGTTTGGTCAAGATTTTCCTGTGCTGGAGCTTCGTCTTCAAAAAGATTAATTGTGTATCCTGGTTTTAATTTTACAAATGCTTTTTTGTATTTTGTACTAAAACCACGTGATTTCCCTAGTTTTTTTTCTTTTTTTGGAACAGTGAAAATATTAACTTTTTCAACTTTTACATTAAAAATGTATTCAACAGCTTTTTTTGTCTCAGAACGATTTGTTGTTGGACTTACTTTAAAAGAATAAACTCCTTGAGACATTAACTGGTAGGATTTTTCAGTTAAAATTGGACCTTTAATAATATTATTTACGTTCATCTTCAATCCTTTTTTTAAGACTTGCAATATCATTTTCGGAAATGATTAGCAAATCAGTTTTTACTAGTGATTCAACTGTTATTGAATTAGGTTTTACTAACTCGACATTTGGTAAATTTCTTGCTGATAAAAATAAATTTGTATCAGTTGAGGCGATTAAAATGTGACGAAGTTTATCAATTTTAAAGGTTTTTAACTGTTCTACCAGAAGTTTAGTTGAAATTTTGTCCATTGAAAAATCATTTACTAAAACTTGGTGGTTTTGCGCTAGTTGGGAAAGGGCACCAACAAAAGCTAGTTTTTTTACTTTTTTGTTTACTTTTAGAGTGTAATTTCTTAAAGTTGTCGGTCCAAAAGCGCGACCCCCACCAACAAAAATTGGTGATCTTCTTGATCCAGCACGGGCTTTCCCAGTTGATTTTTGTTTTCAAGGTTTTTTACCTGTCCCTGAAACTTCACCACGGTTTTTAACTTTGTGAGTTGAAAAACGACGGGAGGCTCTTTCGGCCAAAATTGAGTCAAAAATAGCTTGAGTTTTTAGTTCTCTTTGCTCAAATAAAACTTCTGGAAGAGCTTTATCAGGGTTAAATTTAACAATATTTTCGTATTTTGCGCTCTGAATTGAAATTGGTGTGTTTTTATTCATGTTTTAACTCCTGATCTTTGGGACTAACTTCAAAGAGATTAATGGGAGTTTTAGAAGTTGATTTTTTAATTGCGGTTCTTATCATAACAAATGATTTTTTTGGACCAGGAATTGAACCTTTTACTATTAATAAATTATTTTCCTGATCAACTTTAACAATTTCAAGTGACTGTTTAGTTACGCGAGAATGTCCAAGACGTCCTGGCATTGTCATCCCTTTAACAACTTTGTTTCCGGAAATATCTCCAAGTGAACCAGTCTGACGAATTGGTTTTGAACCACCCCCACCACCGTGAGATCTAGGTCCAATTGCTTGATTGTGACGTTTAATTGGACCAGCAAAACCTTTTCCTTTGGAAGTTCCAATTACATCAACAAATTCACCTGCGCTAAATATTGAAACATTAATGCTTTGACCTAATTTTAAACCTGGAAAATCACGGAATTCACGAACAAATTTTTTCGGTTTAGTATCAGCTTTTGCAAAATGACCTAATTCAGGTTTTTTGTGAGCTGATTGTTTTTTATCAAAAACACCGAGCTGAATTGCTTCATAGTTATCTTTTTCTTTGGTAAGAATTTTTGTAACTATGTTTTCAGGAACTTCAATTACGCTAACAGGAATCGAAATACCATCAACTGTAAAAAGTTGCGTCATTCCAATTTTTCTACCTAGAATTCCTTTCATTTTAATTTACCTCGATTTCTAATCAAACGCCAGCTGGCAATTGTGTTCGTGAAATTTTTTCTGTAACTGCTTTTTGATTGTTTGGTGAAACTTTTAAAATTACTAGCCGTTTGTGAGTGCGACTTTCAAATTGTTCACGAGATTTTTTATTAACGTGGACAGATCTCAAAATTGTATAAATCGCTCTTGAAGTTGGCAGCGGTACCGGGCCACATGTCTCGACATTAAGTTCACGCGCTAAAAGAATAACTTTTTTAGCAGCAGCATCAATTTGACGGTGGTCAAACGATTTGAACTTAATTTTTATTGATGTTGTGCTCATAAAAAAATAAGTGAGTTGCTCCTGTTCATATTTTTGAACGGACTCAACATAAAAACCAATACACAAAAACAACTCCTTCTCGTGTATTGCAACCTTATGTTTCATAGTCCTTACAATGTAAAGATTAATTATAACAAAAAAACAAAAAATTTTCTTATCTTTGTAAATATTTTTTAGACAAATTTTAGCAAAGCAAAAAATAAGAAAACTTTTCTTCGAATAAATGCTTATTTATTATACATGCAAATCCACTAATACAAAAGAGAAAAAATGATTTTTTCTAAATTAATATAATAATTTAAAGGTTTTCTAACTTTTTGTAGTCTTGATTTTAACTTTTTTAATAGTTAATTTTTTAATTTTCCAATAGCTAAAAATGACTATCAAGCTTAAAACTGAAATCAGAACCATAAATATTAAAAATGAAAAGTAAAATGAAAGATAAATAAAAGTTGCGGTCGTAGCGATTGTAACTAACGTGTAAAAAATCGCTCTAGTTACCAGTGAAATTCCGTTTTGGACATGGAATTTTTCTTTGCTAAAAAATAAATATGACAAACTGGAAAAAGCTGGAAAAAACAACGAAAATATAAACTGATTAAAACTAGTAATTATCATATATGAATAAAATTGAACATTTAAATTTTTGATAAAAGCAACAAAAGGCCAAATTCAACCCAATATTAGCAGGCCAACCAAAAGTCAAATAATGCTAATTTTTTTCTTTGTTTTATTTAGTATTAAAAAACTGACGATTGTTCCTAAAACTGAAGCAAACGAAAAACCAATATTGAGTCATGTTGCTAATTGTTGGTAGTTAAAAATCTCGACTTGACTTTGAGAATTAATATATTCAAAAACCGGTGGAAATAAAGTTGTTCTTGGCAAAAAGAAAATTGCAACAATAAAATGGCCGGCTAAGACAAAAACTCATTTATAAGTCGAAATTTTTTTGTCATTTTCCTTAAAATTTTCTTGCTGGCTAAGAGCAAAATCAAATTTTTTTGGATTTAATTTTAGTAAAAAATAAAGCAGTCCTGAGATTGAATAGGTAATCATATTAAATAAAACCATTCAATAAAAATCAAGTCTTGAGTAAATAACTAAGGCAAATACTGCCGAAATTAAAAAACCCATTGCCGTTGCAAAAGAGGAAAAAACATTAATATTTTGCATCTGTTTTTCATTGTTCGCTAGATAATAAACAATATTTTTCAAATAAATAAATCGAAAAGCATGGATAAAACCAAGCAATGTATTAACTAAAATTAATATTATTGAAAAGGTAAAAATTTGACTATTAGCCAGACTAAAAAAAATAATTAGCAAAAAAGCTAAACAAAAAACACTCAAAATATCTGAAACTAATAGGATAATTTTATCATTTTTTCATTTTTGGACAATCTTGCTACTAAATAAATAAACTACCAAATTAGGTATTTGGATTAACAAATATAAAATTGTAACAAGCCAAAAATCACCTGTAATTTTAAATATGTATAAAGACGAACTAAACTTAAAAGCTTCCGAACCTATAAGCGAAGTGCTAAGTGAACTAGTAAATTTGATTGAATTTTTAAAAAATATTGTCATTTATTTCCTTACAAATTCAAAGCAAAAAGAAAAAATTTTTTATTAGTGACATCGAGGAATTAGAATGTATTTTTGACACCGGAATTGATAAAGTTATGGCGTTTTGATTTTGAAAATTAGTGATATCAGTTCAACCTGAACCAAAATAAGGTTCAAATGGAATGCTATTTTTTTGAAAAATTTCGACAATTTTGTTATAAAAAACAATATTATGGGCCGTGAAAGTGTCAGCCACTCTTATTTTTATACCTTCATTATCTCAATTTTGGTCCTCACAGACATCAATATTGACCAAAAATTTGTATTTTTTAATTTGATTAGTAACAAAAAAATCTTTTGTTCCTTGTAGTTGAAGTTCCTCTTTTGTTGTCAGAAGAATATCAAAATTTTTGTCAATATGCAAAAGAATTCTGGCTAATATGTTAGAAATTTTATTATCTTGATTTCGCGAAAAGATAGTAAATCCGGAAATTTTTACCTTACTTTTGGGTAAAACTTGGTAAGTTCCATTTTCAGGGATTCCAAGGCACTTTAAATTAGGTCGATTTATTTTTCTGCTTTCTTCTTCAGAAAAAACTAAATTGTCAACTTTGACACAAGAAATTTCATTAATTTTTTCTGAATTCTGGTCAAATATTTCAAAAACACCTGAGTCAAAATAAGTTGTTCCCTGATTAAAAACCTCGCCAGCTATTGCAATACCACCTACTTCATCGCTATGATTTACGAATAAAACATTGTTATTTTTATTATTTTTTGATAAATAACCACCGTTTGTTTTTTTATGAATTTTATCGCCAAATAGTTTTTCAATATACTTTTTTTCAAAACCCGGGATTGATGGAAAATTCAAAAAATTTACCATCATATTTGTATAAATTTGCTTGTTTTTTAGTATTTTGTCAAAAAAATCTAAATTGCTTTTAAATTGTTCTTTCATAAAAGTTAAAAAATTATAGATATAATTTTTTAACGATTGATCAAAATAATTATTGTAGCTTTGTAATTTTAGAAAATCAAAATATTTATCAAGCATTTTGTCATAATTATAAAACCAATAAATAAAGAAGCTATTTCATAGACTATTTTGAAAGAAATTTTTTTCGCTTTGATAATTAATATTGTCTGGGTTTTTACTTAGTATATTTCAAGAAATGTTCAAATCATCAATTATACTTAGCATTTTTTTATTTGAATCATGTGGAAAAACTGGACTTAGAACATAACCCATCATCGCAATTTTTTGAAAAAAAGCATACTTAATCTTTAATTCATAAAGATTTTTGTATTGGGATTCTTTTAAAAATTGTTTGTTTATCGTTTCTAATACTATAAATTCAATAATAAAACCATTAATTCTAAGTATTTGTAAATTGTCGTCTTTTTTTATTAATTCAGCATTTTTTTCCTGCAAAATAAAATTAATAAATTCTTGACGTTGTCTAAAGGAACAATTTACAAAACCTAAATCCAAATCGTTGGGCTTTCGGGTTATAAAATTTTCCTTTCAAAATAGATAGCTTCCTTTTAGAAAAATTTGCAAATTCAAATTATTTTCTTTATTAAATTTACAAATTAACGATGCTATTTGGCTAATAATTTCTTGCATTTTTATGGTAAAATTTCCGAACTTACTTCTCTAGGGGATTGGTTGAACCTTGCGGATATCAGATTCATTTATTATAAATAGCGGTAATGTTTCATGGTCGATACTAAAACCGGAAGTTTTTAAAGGCATATTTTTTATCATTTCTGAATATGGCTCGTATTTTTAGGATCCTTTTTTATGATATTATAATAAATTTAACGTTTCATTGCGATTTTATTTATACTTTTTTTGGTAAAATGGCACTATTATTGAGGGAAAATTATTTAATCAAATAATTTTTTGTAATCATCAAAATTCATGTTTTTGCCTTTTGTTGTTGATCTTTAAAAAAGTAAAAACTAACTTAACTCTTAAAATATAATTGTAATTTTGCTGAATTAGTAATTGAAATTGCCAAAATTGTAACATAAAAAACATAAATGAGTAGAAAAAGTAGCGGAATATTAAAATTTTGTTTTATATTTATATAATTTATAGTTTGTAAAATTAGCTATGAATAAAAATATAATTTTTATCATTTTTTAACAAAAATTATATTTTTGTGTTTTTCTTATTTTGTTTTTTATTATTTGCTTTAGTATGATAAAATTATAACTAACACTAATTTATAAATAAAAATTTATTAAGGATAATTTATGATAATTACAAAAAAAAAAGAAAAAATTCACTAGACCTAAATAAAATTTGATGGTGGATTTTCGGATAAGACAGTGCAAATGTGGATGTTTTAATTATATTAGGGTTAAAAATACAAAATAACAACATTCAGAAACTGAATCTCTGCAAGAACTGAATGCAATGAAGGAAAAGTTACGAATATATTGCTAATTCTTCTTTTTATAAAGTTTCAAAATTATCTCAAAATTTAGAGGAATAGTCATGATACCTAAAATTTTTACAAAAAAATGAGTTATTTTTTCAATTATTGGTGGTAGTTTGGGATCAATTGCTATAAGTGTCCCTTTAATTTATTATGCTCTTACTAGGCCCGTTGAAGTTGAAATAAATAGATTTGAACCTAAAACATTAACTAGTAATTCAAAATCGGCTTCTATTTTTTCCAATTCTGATCTAGAAAAAATAAACAGTTTTATTTTAGAAAGGGAGTTAAAAAAAGGTATACAAAAAAGTGACTATGCTCTAAAAAGTGAAGTTCAGGTAGAGTATAATTACGAAACTGCAAACCAAATTTTAGCAATTTTAAAAATGTCGAATAACATTAATCAATTTGACAAACTTAAATTACTATTAAAAGATGCGCCTGCTTATTTGAGAAGACCGCGATCTAGTTTGAGAGATGAATACGAAATAAGCAATATTCATTTTAATATTAACCCAATTGATAATGTTCCTAAACTTATTAATTTTATTTCAATATATTATGATAAAAATAAAAAACAGTTTATTGATACCAAAGATAACTTTTGAGATTTAGCATGAACTATTTTGTATTTTAAATTAAATGGTCATGATTTTCAAAAATATTTCGATATTAAAGATTGAATTAGGGACGAATTCAAGAAAATGAATTTTGAAAGTGAAGAAGTATCGATAAACGGGAGTGAAAATCCAAAATCATTAAGTGATAAACGTTGACTACTCATTAAAAAATATATCTTAATTTTATCAATAATAAATAATTTAGGAAACAACCATTTTTCTGATATTATAAAAGAAAAGCAAAAATCAATAAATATTTTAATTGAAAAATGAGAGAAACATTTTAGACAAATTATTGAAAATCAGAATGCAGAAGAAAATATAAGAAATTTTGATGATTCGCCTCTAACAATATTTGGTTTTTACTACATTAGCAAGAATTTTTATGAGTATTCGCCAGAGTATTTGTCAAAAATAAATGAATACACTAAAAACTGATTAATAAATTTTAAAACAAACACCGATCCTACGGATTATGATGGCGCACTCCTTCTTTATTATTTTGGAAATAATAAAGAATTAGAACCCGAATTACTTAGAAAAAGCGAAGAAATTGTAGATTATGTTATTGAAAATAGATTGTTTCGTCAAGAACCTGATATCACAAAAACTATTTTTGTAAAACACATTTTAGAATTGAGTGAGAAAAAAGAAAATCAAGTGCAAAAAATAAATCAAACAATAGAAACATTATTTAAGCAAACAACGAAAAAACCGGAAGATAATCCTGATTTTTTTGAGGACTTATATAATTATGTATTTTTTTCAATTAAGACTTATCCCGATTTTTTTAAGAGTCAAAAAGATTTTTTAAATACAATAATTGATCATAGCAAATTTGTAAAAAAACCAATTGATTTTTTTTATTTGTCTAAAACAATTGCGCTGTTAAATAGTTTTTATAATACAAACAAGCCGGCAAAAATTAATGTTTCCAAGCGAATTTTTGACAATATTATGAATGCAAAACTAGAAAAAAATGCTCCATTTTTTTTAAAATTTATTAACTTATTTATTAAGCTTATTTTTAAAAATGAATTAGATGACAACAAGGAAATTGTCGAATTTATAAACCAAAATCTTGATGAAAAAAATATAAATAACGCTGAATTTTTAGAACATCTTTTTTGGTATATTGAATTTCAAAGTGCAATTAAATCAAAATTGGAGCACCAAATATACTCTGCTAAATTAGAAAAATTTATTTCATTATTAAAAAAAGATATTTTAGGTAAAATTGATAGAAAAGTAGGTAAAACACACTTTTTGAATATTAAAACTATTTATATGACTTATCAAATAGATTGGCTACTTAAAAATGATAAAAATTAAAAATCTAACTAAAAATTTTAACCGAAGAGCTATTTTTAAAAATTTTAGCCTGGAAATCCCATCTAATGAGTTGGTCTTTGTCGTTGGTCCTTCCGGGATTGGGAAAACTACTCTTATTAACCTGATTGCTAATTTTAGTCAAAAAGATAAAGGTGAAATTCTTTTTTATAAAGATAACAAAGTTGTTAAAAACCCTTTAATTGACGTTGTTTTTCAAGATTTTAACTTAATTGAATCTGCTACTGGTATGGAAAATATTAAAATTGGCGCAAATGCAATAAATTTTAATATTAATGAAAAGAATATTGAAGAAAATGCAAGTTTTGTTAATATTTCAAAAGAAAATTTAGCAAATAGAGTGAGTGATTTATCAGGCGGTCAAAAACAACGAATCGCAATTTTGCGATCATTAGCACGTGAATCTGACTTTATTTTGTTAGATGAACCTACTGGAAATCTTGATGTGGAAAATGCTGAAATTCTTTTTGAAAAAATACAAATATTAAGGAAAAATAAAACTATTTTGATAGTTAGTCACAATTTAGATCTTGCTAAAAAATACGGCGATAGAATAATTTATCTAAAAAATGAATCTGTATTAGAAATTGAAAAAATCGAAGAAATAAATAAGGGTGTATCTTTAAATAAAACTGATTATGATTTTAAATTTGAAAAAAAACCTTTAAAAATAAGTGACAAATTAAAATCAATTATTTTATTTTTGAAGCTAGATTTTAAAAATAAAATAATTATTACAGCTTTACTAATTATCACATTTCTAATTAGCATTTTAAGTCTAAATTTATTTGCTACACTTGATACGCAAGCAAATGCCGTTAACTCGCAACGAATTCTTCAATACAATTTAGATTCTTTTGAGGTTCAAAAAAAGGGAATATCACCGCTTTTTGACGAAGAAATCGAGAAATTCAATGCTAAAAAAGACATTGTTAATAAAATTATCCCTGTTTATTTAACTCGAAACTTTGTTTTTGCTTATAATAATAACGACAAAGAATTAGTTTCTGAGAATAATGATATAGAATTAATCGACCAATCTGATTTTTTTAAAAATAGGTTTAAATTTGACGACAAAAACCTTCAAGGTAATCTTATACAAAATGAAAATGAGATAATTATTTCAAGTTCAGTTGTCACAAAATTAAAAATTACCGATCCTATTGGCAAAAAAATTAAAATTAAAGGCATATTTAATCCGAATGTTGATGAAATTCCAACAATTTTTGAAGTTACTATTGTCGGAGTAAACCATTCAATTGATGTATTCAACACAATACCTTCTTTTTTACATTATAATTTAGCAAAAAAAATTAATGAAGCTTTTTTAAAAAACACAAAGGGTGTTTCGTCTTTCCGCGGCTCAATCAGTCTTTTAAATGTAAGAAATTTTCAATCATTTTTCGTTGGCAAAAAACATTTTTTAAAAGATTTAAAGGTAGAAAATTTAAAAATTAGTAATGGTGAGCTTCCTAAAAATAAAGATGAAATTGTTGTTTCAGTTGACGCTATTGATGAAATAAATAATCTTATAGATGATTTTAACAATAGAGCTACTGAATTAAACAAAAACAATAATTTTAAAATCGACAAATACGAGAAACTAAAAATAGGGTCTAAAGTTGAATTATCAAATAGAAATGGAGAAGATATTCCTTTTAAAATAGTCGGAACTTTTGATCTAAAGGAAAACCATCATTTGCAGGAACAAAAATCTGAAGTTGACACTCGCGAAGAACAAAGACGTGAATTTAAGAACCATATCATAATGCATAATGATGGTGATGAATATAGAAACGAAATAAGACCACGAGGTGCAAAAATATTCTTAAAATCTGAAAATATCAATGAAAATTTAGACTCATTTAAAAAGGATTTTCCAAATTATTGATATTCAAAAGATCTTGACTCAATAAAAATTTTACTTTTAAGCTCCACTTTTTTAGTAAAAGCAGTACTACTTGCTATCCAAGTGATTCTTATAGTTTTATTGGTAGTTTTTTCAGTTCTTTATGCAAAAAATCTAACACAATCAAAATTAAAATCAATTGGAATTCTTAAATCACTAGGCGAAAAAACTAAAAAAATCTTTTTCTTACACATATTAAATATTTTTGCAATTTCTTTCTTAATTTTAATATCAGGTCTAATAATAAGTTTGCCTAGCATGCCATATTTTTATAGTTTGATAACAACCGCTGATTTTATCAGTCCAACTTATACACAAATTTTTATCAATTTCATTGTAATTTGATTCTCAATTAGTTTGCTTATTTTTCTTATCTATTTCTTCATATCATTAAGATATTACAAAAAACCTGTTACTGAACTTCTTAAAAATAGTTTATAATTTTTAGATCATTTTATATCTAAATTAGTATACTAATTTAGACTTGATTTAGGAAAAATTATCACAGGTGTTTATTCAAATGAAATCAATATTACTATTTTATAAGCTATTATTTTTTAAGCCCCTTTATATTGTTTCAAACGTTTTTTTATCGTTGAGTTTTCTAATAAGCACACCTCTTCAATTAGCATTTCCTGAACATATAGTTATTTTAAGAATATTTGTTTTTGGTTCGCTTTCTTTGCTTATTTTTATTAACCTTTCAAGATACATTTGATTTATTTCCAAATACAAAAAAGAGGCTTTAAATTTGTCAAATGAAAAACTTAAAGAAAAGTATCCTCAACTTTTAAGAGTTGAAAAAAATTTACCTCTATATGCAACGCCCGTTTTAAATTATGAATTTTGACTAAGAACTAGATTACCTTTTATTGCTTCTGAATTTAATGAACAAGATCCTGACTATGAAGAAAAACAAAAATTTCTATACAAGATGCATTTAAGATTATACATTGTTGAATCATTTTTAGTTGTTTTTGTAATTGCATGCCTTACTTTATCTTTCTATTTTATATTACCAAGAACATTTTCAGTTAATCCAAGAACTAATAATCTTTATTTTAATTATAATCTTGTATTTTCGATAGTAACTAGTATTACACTTTATAGTATTGGTATTTTTACCACAGTGTGAATAATTCAATCAAAAACCAAAATAATACAAATTTCTAAAAATCTTTTGACTATTTCTGTTGAGGAATGTAAAAAAGCCTATAAAAGTACTTTTTTTAGATTTTATCTTCCTAAAAAAATTTAAGACTCATAAATTTTTTTAGGAAATCAAAGTTAAAACACAAAATTACGAACACTCCCTGATTTTATAAGTACAACTTATACACAAATTTTTATCAATTTCATTTAGATTTGATTCTCAACTAGCTTCCTTATTTTTCTTATCTATTTTTTTAAATCATTAAGATATTACAAAAAATCTGTTAGTGAACTTCTTAAAAATAGTTTATAATTTTTTAGGTCATTTTATATCTAAATTAGTATACTAATTTAGGTTTGATTTAGAAAAAATTATCGCAGGTGTTTATTAAAATGAAATCAATTTTACTACTTAATAGACTAGTATTTCTTAAACCCATTTATGTTGTTTCAAGCTTTTTTTTATCGTTGGTTTTTATAATAAGCACACATTTTCAACCCTTATTTCCTGAACATATACTTATTTTAAGAATACTTATTTTTGGTTCGATTTTTTTGTTTGCTTTTCTTACCATTTCAAGATACATTTGATTTATTCGCAAATATAAAAAAGAGGCTTTGAATTTGTCAAATGAAGAACTTGAAAAAAAGTTTCCCAAACTTTTAAAAATTGAAAAAAATGCAGCTTGATTTGCAAAAAAAGTTTCAAATTATAATACTTGGTTAAAATTTCAATTACCTGTAATTGCTTCTAAATTTAATGAACAAGATCCCGACTATGAAGAAAAACAAAAATTTCTATACAAGATTACTTTAAAATTGCAAATTGTTGAATTATTTTTTGCTCCTATTTTAATGGCATGCCTTGCTTTATCTTACTATTTTATGGCTACAGCATTTATTTCAACAAAAGGTAATAATTTATCTGTTATTCCTAATTTTACATATTCGGTGATAACTGGTATTATATTTTTTGTTATTGTTAGTGTTGCCTCAGCGTGATTAAATCAATCACTAATCAAATTAATACAAGTTTTTAGAAATCTTTTGACTGTATCTGTTGAAGAATCTAAAAAAGCCTTTAAAAGCATTTTTATCAGATTTTATCTTCCTAAAGACATTTAAGATTGGGTAAATTTTTTAGAAAATCAAAGCACAAATAAATTAATACTTTCAAAAAATAACCGCCACAAACTCACCAATAATTTTTTACACTATTTTGTACCGCAATTAATATTGAAGGTCAAAATTTTGAAAATGCAACTATTGCTTATCAACAAATAAGTTGATTTATTGATCGGTATAACAATTCAAAGCTTGAAAGAAAATCCCGCCAAAGTGACGGGATTTTTGTTATTGTACTAAAACAAGCCTTTTTTTGTGTGTGAATTTCTTATTAAAATAAAGGCACAAGTTAATTTTGCATAAATAATTTACACTAAAATTTAGAGTTTTATTACCTATAAAAAATATTAATCAGCTGCAAAAGCAACAAAAATTTTTAACCATCGATCAAATTGTTTTTTTGGTAAAAGCCATCTATAAAATGACAAAGGCAGGTAAGAAATTGAAACATAATTAAAAAACAATTAGAAATTTTTTTCCATAATTGGTTAAATAATGTAAAATTAAATTAGATTTGTATTTGAAAAATCCATAAAAATTTAAAACACAAAATTATGAACACTCGCTGATTTTATAAGTCCAACTTATACACAAATTTTTATCAATTTCATTGCAATTCGATTCTCAACTAGCTTAACTTATTTTTCTTATCTATTTTTTTATATCATTAAAATATTCCAAAAAAGCTGTTATTGAACTTGTTAAAAATAGTTTATAATATTTTAGGTTCTATCATATCTAAATTAGTATACTTATTTAGACTTGATTTAGAAAAAATTATCGCAGGTGTTTATTAAAATGAAATCAATTTTACTACATTATAGGCTAGTATTTTTTAAACCTATTTATATTGTCTCAAGCGTTTTTTTATTAATTATTATTCTATTAGGCACACCTTTTCAATACTTATTTCCCGAACATATACTTATTTTAAGAATATTTATTTTTAGTTCGATTTTTTTGTTTGCTTTTCTTACCATTTCAAGATACATTTGATTTATTCGTAAATATAAAAAAGAGGCTTTGAATTTATCAAATGAAGAACTTGAAAAAAAGTTTCCCGAACTTTTAAAAATTGAAAAAAATACAGCTCGATTTGCAAAAAGAATTTCAAATTATAATACTTGGTTAAAATTTCAATTACCTGTAATTGCTTCTAAATTTAATGAACAAGATCCCGACTATGAAGAAAAACGAAAATTTGTATACAAGATTACTTTAAAATTTCACATTGCTGAATCATTTTTACTTACTATTTCAATTGCATTCGGTACTTTATCTTACTATTTTATAATTACAATAGCGGTTTCAACAAAAGATAATAATTTATCTGTTATTCCTAATTTTACATATGCGTTCATAACTGGTATTATATTTCTTGTTGTTGGTTTTGCTGCCTGAGTATGATTAAATCAATCAACAATCAAATTAATACAAGTTATTAGAAATCTTTTGACTGTTTCTGTTGAAGAATCTAAAAAAGACTTTAAAAGTATTTTTATCAGATTTTATCTTCCTAAAGAAAATTAAGATTGCATAAATTTTTTAGAAAATCAAAGCACAAATAAATTTATACTTTCAAAAAATAACCACCACAAACTAACCAATGATTTTTTAAGCTATTTTGTAGTGACAATTAATTTTGAATTTCAAAATTTTGAAAATGTGACCCTTGCTTATCAAAAAATAAGTTGATTTATTGACTAGTATAACAATTCAAAACTTGAAGGAAACTCCCGCCAAAGTGGCGGGAGTTTTGGTATTCTACTAAAACAAGTCTTATTTTTGACCGTGAATTTCTTATTATAATAAAGGCACAAGTTAATTGTACATAAATAATTTAAACTAAAATTTAGAATTTTAGGGAGTGTTCGTAATTTTCTGTTTTAAATTTTTATGGATTTTTTCAAATAGAAATCTAATTTAATTTCACATTATTTAGGCAATTAGGGAAAATAATTTCTAATTTTTTAGGTTATATAATGCCTAAATTAGTATATAATTTAGATTTGATTTAGAAAAAATCATCCCAGGCAGTTATTAAAATGAAATCAATTTTAGTATTTTATAAACTACTATTTTTTAAACCCCTTTATGTTGTTTCAAACGCTTTTTTATTCCTTATTTTTGTGTCAAGCACACTTTTTCAATTATTTTTTCCCGAACATATAGTCATTTTAAGAATATTTATTTTTAGTTCGATTTTTTTGCTTGTTTTTCTCAACTTTTCAAGATACATTTGGTTTATTTCCAAATACAAAAAAGAGGCTTTGAATTTATCAAATGAAGAACTTGAAAAAAAGTTTCCCGAACTTTTAAAAATTGAAAAAAATACAGCTCGATTTGCAAAAAGAATTTCAAATTATAATACTTGGTTAAAATTTCAATTACCTGTAATTGCTTCTAAATTTAATGAACAAGATCCCGACTATGAAGAAAAACGAAAATTTGTATACAAGATTACTTTAAAATTTCACATTGCTGAATCATTTTTACTTACTATTTCAATTGCATTCGGTACTTTATCTTACTATTTTATAATTACAATAGCGGTTTCAACAAAAGATAATAATTTATCTGTTATTCCTAATTTTACATATGCGTTCATAACTGGTATTATATTTCTTGTTGTTGGTTTTGCTGCCTGAGTATGATTAAATCAATCAACAATCAAATTAATACAAGTTATTAGAAATCTTTTGACTGTTTCTGTTGAAGAATCTAAAAAAGACTTTAAAAGTATTTTTATCAGATTTTATCTTCCTAAAGAAAATTAAGATTGCATAAATTTTTTAGAAAATCAAAGCACAAATAAATTTATACTTTCAAAAAATAACCACCACAAACTAACCAATGATTTTTTAAGCTATTTTGTAGTGACAATTAATTTTGAATTTCAAAATTTTGAAAATGTGACCCTTGCTTATCAAAAAATAAGTTGATTTATTGACTAGTATAACAATTCAAAACTTGAAGGAAACTCCCGCCAAAGTGGCGGGAGTTTTGGTATTCTACTAAAACAAGTCTTATTTTTGACCGTGAATTTCTTATTATAATAAAGGCACAAGTTAATTGTACATAAATAATTTAAACTAAAATTTAGAATTTTAGGGAGTGTTCGTAATTTTCTGTTTTAAATTTTTATGGATTTTTTCAAATAGAAATCTAATTTAATTTCACATTATTTAGGCAATTAGGGAAAATAATTTCTAATTTTTTAGGTTATATAATGCCTAAATTAGTATATAATTTAGATTTGATTTAGAAAAAATCATCCCAGGCAGTTATTAAAATGAAATCAATTTTAGTATTTTATAAACTACTATTTTTTAAACCCCTTTATGTTGTTTCAAACGCTTTTTTATTCCTTATTTTTGTGTCAAGCACACTTTTTCAATTATTTTTTCCCGAACATATAGTCATTTTAAGAATATTTATTTTTAGTTCGATTTTTTTGCTTGTTTTTCTCAACTTTTCAAGATACATTTGGTTTATTTCCAAATACAAAAAAGAGGCTTTGAATTTATCAAATGAAAAACTTAAAGAAAAGTATCCTCAGCTTTTAAGAATTGAAAAAAATGTACCTCAAGTTAAAAGAAAAAGTATTTTCACTTATGGTATTTGGTTAAGAAGTCAAATGCCTTTAACTGCTTCAAAATTTAATGAGCAAGATCTCGACTATGAAGAAAAACAAAAATTTTTATACAAGATTTATTTAAGATATTATATTGTTGAATCATTTTTAGTCGCTATTTTAATTGCATGCCTTACTTTATTTTACTATTTTATGTTTACAACGATATATTCAGTTGCTGCAACAAGAGATAATAATTTATCTATTATTCCTGATATTGCATATTCGGTAATAACTGGTTTCATATTTTTTGTTATTGCTCTTACTGCCGCAGCATGAATAAATCAATCGCAATTCCAATTATTGCAAATTTCTAATAATCTTTTGACTGTTTCTGTTGAAGAATCTAAAAAAACCTATAAAAGTACTTTTTTCAAATTATATATTCCTAAAGGAAATTGGGAGTGTTCATAATTTTGTGTTTTAAATTTTTATCGATTTTTCAAATAGAAATGCAATCTAATTTAATTTTACATTATTTATAACCGATTAGGGAAAATAATTTCTAATTGTTTTTTAATCATGAATCAATTTCTTACCTTTTGTCATTTTATAGATGCGTTTTGGAGAGTTAAATAAGTTATTTTTGAAAGGTAATTTACACTTTGAATTCCGCCTTTTGTTTTTGTATTTTTCCTAATTAATCTATTCATTGATTCAATTAAATTTGTCGTATAAATTGCTTGCCTCAATTCAAATGGATATTTAAAAAATGTCGTTAGTTCAACGAAATTTGTATATCAAGACTTGATAATTGAAGGATATTTTTGGCCTCATTTTTCTGCAAATTTATCAAGATTTTGCATTGCAAATTCTTGATTAGCCGCTTGATAAATCTTTTTCATATCAAGGACAAACTCTTTTTTGTCTTTGTTAGTAACTTTTAAAAGCGAGTTTCTAATTTGGTGAACAACACATTTTTGAACATCTGCTTGCGGGAAAACCGCTTCAATTGCTTGAGTAATTCCACTTAGATTATCGCAAGAAATTATTAGAACATCTTCCAGCCCGCGAGTTTTTAGTTCGTTAAAAACATCAAGTCAATTACTTGCTGATTCGGTATTTTTAATCCAAAACCCCAGTGCTTTTTTATTTCCGTCCCAATCAATTGCAAGAATAAGATGAAGTGATTTTTTGACAAAAATACCGTTTTCTTTAACATTAAAAAACATGCCATCAATGTACAAAATTGGATAGGAATTCTGAATTTTTCGCGATTTTCACTTTTCAATTTCAGGCAATAATTTGTCAGTAACTGAAGAAATTCAGGCATTACTTATTTCTTTTTTATAGATACTTTTTATTGTATTAGTAATATTTTCATATGACATTCCTGATGCAAAAAGTGAAAACACTTGCTCTTCAATATCGCCTAAATTTGTTTCGTATTTACCAAGTAATTTGTTCTCAAAAGTGCCATTTCGATCTCTTGGTATTTTTAGATGAAAATTATTACTATCATAATTCACAGTTTTGCCCGAAAATCCGTTTCGCTTATTCGGTCTATGCACTCCTTTTTTGCTTCGGTTACTTTTTTCATAGCCTAAATGTTGGCTTAATTCCGCCCTTAAGAGCGCCTCAGTAAAAGTTTTAAACATATGCGAAATTTCGTTGTGAAAATCTTCTTTTTTTAATTTTTTATAATCAGCGTATTTGTCAACAAGTTTTTCAGCTTCTAACTCAAATGGGGATAATGTTTTTTTCTGTTTTTTCATATTTTTGTCCTTCATAATAAATTTTATCAAAATAGACTTACTATAAAACACAAAATATTTAACATTACCAAGAAATTTAAGATTGGATAAATTTTTTAGGAAATCAAAGCACAAATAAATTAATACTTTCAAAAATAACCACCATAAACTAACCAATAAATTTTTATCTGTTTTGTAGCCACAATTAATTTTGAATTTCAAAATTTTGAAAATGTTACCATTCTTATCAAAAAATAAGTTGATTTATTGACTAGTATAACATTTAAAAACTTGAAAGAAAACTCCCGCTAAAGTGGTGGGATCCTAAATTTAAAATGTCGGTGTGTTGCATTTATATTTTTAATATGGGATGGAATCTATACCTTAAAATGAATTTTTGATTAACAGTTGAAAAATTTATAAACCTTCAAATACCGAAAAAATTTTTAAAAATTCCTATTTTAGGTAATACTCTGTATTTTAAACTATTTTCATTTTTAGTTTTTAAATTTAACCCTGATAAAAAAACAATAAAACATTACTTTTTGTTTGTAGTACTTTCTTTAATAAGCTATCCAGCCCCTCTTTTTTTAGTTATAATAACATTGTTAATTACTGGTAATGCTGATTTTCTAAGGAATTTAGATTTAAAGTTTTTTAATAATTATTTTATTCGGCATTTGATTGAGATAATTGTCTACTCACTTTTAATTGTGCCTTATTCGTATTTTTCAGGTTTTCTTCAAAAAATTTTTCATTTATATTTGGTAAAACAAGTTAAAAAAAATCTTGGCAAATTAGACACAAATAATAAATTCCCATTTTTAAACAATTTTAATTATACTAAACATTATGAATTTCTATGTCAACGAAAATTTTATGCGGGTGTTGAAAAAAAGCATTGGTATAACCCAGAAAAAATAATTGAAAATATTTTTATTATTATCCAAAGTTGATGGCTAAAAGTTAATTGAAATTTGCCAAAATATTTTGCACATATAATTTTGGAAGTTTTTTTGTTCAACGCTACTGAATTTACAAATTCAAATATTTCTAAAAAAAACTGAAAAATCTTTTTATACATTTATTTTACTTTTGTTTTTATACAGCTTATATTAACTTGATATCCATTTTGAATAATATATTATTTTATAATGGGACATGTATCTGAAATAAATGTCAATTTAAATGATACTAATGACAAAGCAATCCGATTATTACTCTCTGGTTTTTTTACTATAATTTTTGGTTTTCTCATGCTACCCACGCCGGCTTATTATCCTAAATTATGAATAACTTTTTGACTATTTGAGAAATAAATTTTTATTTTTTGATAGTATTATTAAAGGCAAAATGGTTGATTCTTAGGCTAGTTTAACTAGTTTATTAATTTAATTTAAGGAAATTTGTTTTGTAAAAATGTATTTCTGATTGACTGTTGAAAAATTTATTAATTTGAAAATTCCTAGAGAATTTTCAAAAGTACCTATTTTAGGTAATATTTTGTATTTTAGGTTGTTCTTCTTTCTTGTATTTAAATTTAATCCTGATAAAAAAACAATCAAACACTTTGTTTTACTATTCACACTGTTTTTAATAAGTTATCCAGTACCACTTTTTTTAGTTATTTTAGTACTAATTTTTACGCTTAAATTTGATTTTTTAATTCATTTTAATACAAAAATTTTTGATAATTACTTTTTTCGCCATTTTATCGAAGCAATTTTTTACTCGCTCCTGTTGTTGCCTTATTCATATTTGTGTAGTTTTTTCCAAAAAATTTTTAATTTTTACCTAGTGAAGAAATGTAAAAAAAATTTAGGTAAATTAGATACAAATAAACAATTTGATTTCTTAGCAAATTTTGATTTTGAAAAAAATTATAATCTTATAAAGAAAAAAACGCTTATATTTGAATCAACGTAAGAAAAAAAGATAGATATAACCCTGATAAAATCATTGAAAATATTTTTGTTGTGATTGATGGTTTGTGATTAACTACTAGAGTATATTTGCCTTCCTATTATTTTAATATATTTTTACACGTCTTCTCATTTAATACAAGAAGCGCTGATTTAAATCCTATTATTAAAAAACGGCAAGTTCGTTTCTTAATTATTTATCTATTTTCAGTTTTTATAAATTTTATTATGTTTTGATACTCCTTTTGAGTATTAACTTATTCTTTTAGTGTTACGATTTCAGCATTTGATGATTCTCGCTTAATCATCAACCATATTGTTCTAGTTTTGGCTGCTATTTTTATAGTGCCGTTTATTCTAGACCGGCTAATTAAATTTTTTGTATTTAAAATTTAATTTTTTTAAGGTTTTAAGAATGTTTTAATTTTAACTTTAAATTAGTAGAAAAATCTAGACAACTAGTTTTTATCAATGATTTTGAATGCAATACTTCTGTTAATTTTTGGTATAATTTTAAATTAATTTTGTAATTTAAAAAAGTAAGAAATAAAAGTTTATTATGCATGAGAATGTTAGTCAAAAATTAAATGGGCAAGTTTTTACACCAGATTTATTGGTTGAGCTTATTTTAGACCAAGCTGGTTACAAAGAAAACATACTTAAAAAACATATTATCGATAATAGTTGCGGTAATGGTCAATTTTTAGTTAAAATTATTGAACGTTATTGCAAAGCTTTTTTTAGAGAAAATTCGAATTTAAAATCACTTAAGCATCAATTAGAAACTTATATTCATGGCATTGATATTGATGAAAAACATGTTAAAAATGCCATTTTCCGTGCCAATTTAGTCGTTCAAAATTATAAAATTGAAGGAGTAAACTGAGATTTTAAAGCTAAAAATACCCTTGAAATTGAACATTTTAACGGAAAAATGGATTTTGTTGTCGGAAATCCACCTTATATTCGCATTCATAATTTAAATAATAATAAATCGTTGAAAAATTTTAATTTTTCAACGATTGGCATGACAGATATTTACCTTGCTTTTTACGAAATTGGCATTAAAATGTTAAGTAAAAATGGAATTTTATCTTATGTTAGTCCATCTTCATTTTTTACATCCAAAGCAGGCTTAATTTTTCGGGAATTTTTATACAAAAATAAAATCATAAAATCAGTTGTCGATCATAAACATCACCAATTTTTTAGAGCAACAACTTATACAACGATTTTCACAATTGATAAATCGGCAAGAAATCAAAAGGTCGATTATTATAATTTTGACAATAAAACAAATTCAATTTTTCTTGTTTCTAAATTAGAATATGAACAATTTTATTTAGATAATAAGTTTTACTTTTCAACACCAGAAAAGCTAAGTTTTCTAAAGAAAATTATTTACGACAAGAAAAAAACTGATATTAGTGTCAAAAATGGTTTAGCAACTTTGGCTGATTCAGTTTTTATTGGTGATTTTAACTTTAATTCTGAATATATTTTGCCCGTTTTAAAAGCATCAAATGGAAAATGGGCAAAAATCATTTTTCCGTATAATACCAAAAATTTCCAAATTATTTCAGATTCTGAACTAAAACAGCAGTTAGAAATTTTTGAACATCTTAGTTTTTTTAAGGAAAAACTTCAAAAACGTAGCTTTGACCATCCAAATAAGAATTTTTGGTATAGTTTTGGACGAAGACAAGCTATTTCAGACACTGATAAGGAAAGGTTAGTTTTAAATTCATTAGTCAAAGAAAACAAACCCTTAAAAATAAGTTTAATTCAAAAAAACACCTGTATTTATAGTGGTTTTTACATTATAAGCGAGAAAATTGACTATAAATCAATAGCTGAAAAATTGCAAAGTGAAGTTTTTCTTAACTTTGTAAAATTATTAGGAAAGTACAAAAATGGTGGTTATTATACTTTTTCAACAAAAGATGTTAAAAAATATTTAGACTTTATGTTCGGGACGTAAATGAAAAAATTAAATAATGATTTTTTAGAAATAATTAAAGAAAGTTTTATAACTTATCTTCATAAAGGTTCGTCAAGATCAACTGAAAAAATAAAGATAATTCATAGTTTTGTTGCTAATTCAATGTTGCAAAACTTAGGTCAAGATTTTAAAATATATTCATTAGGTTTTGATAGTGGAAATCAATTTCAAAAAGAAGCTAAAATGATCGGCCGGTATTATGATAAAAAAGTAGATATCGGAATTGAATATAAAAACGAAATAATTGCTGGTATAGGTCTTAAGTTTGTTGTGCAAAATTATTTACAAAATTCAATAAATTATTTTGAAAATATGCTTGGAGAAACAGCTAATATTCGTAGTCAAAATGATAAATTATATTTTCAGATCTTAATTATTTTTGAACAGATTCCTTATTTTTCTAAAAATAGAATTAACAAAAAATGGGAAAAATTAAATTATAAGAACTTTCTTAAATATGCAAAACTTTCAACTGAAAATCAATCAGATTTTAGACATATACCTAATAAAGTTTTAATTATAATTATCAATTTTGCTTGCTTAAATTTAGAAAATAAATCTAAGCACAATAATGTATATGAAATTGAAAATTTTGAAGATTATAAAACGGTCGCTAATTTTCACCTTGACAATTGCTCCAATGCTTTTGAATTTTCAAATATACTAAAACCGATAGAAACTCAAATTCAAAATTCAGTAATAATAAATGATTATGATGATTTTATCAATAGAATCAGTTATTTAATTAAAGGTTCTGTAAAAAATTAAATTTTTGAATATTTTTAAATTGAGAATTTTCCTATTAAATAAAAGTAAAAACATAACTATTTTATATAAAATATAAGTAGAAATTCTTGAAAATTAGTAGAAAAAATTCACACAATTGGTTTTTATACCAACTTATTATTTAGGTTTTTTACTTTTTTTTTTTTTTTGTTTTGGTAAAATTAAAAATATATGCTAGCAAAACTATTATTCTAGAAATAACCATGCAAAGATGGCATGGTGTAATTTATTTTATACAAATTCCAAATGGAGGTGAAAATGAATCAAGAAAATAGGAAGGCAAATGCCGCATTACGGAAAAAAAGATTGATTTTAACAATCGGCTTAAGTCTTATTGCTTCAGGTCTAATTATTGGAATTCCAGTTGGACTTGTTTCAAATCTTTCTGTAACCAAAGATCCTTTATTTGATGTTCAAAAACAAGCTAATTCGATTAGTTCTATAAGTCTAAAAAGTGATATTGTTGAAAATAATGCAGATTATTTTAGTCTAAAAAGTAAATTATTTGAATCTGATGGCACAAAAAAATCGGGGATTAATTTCACCGATTTTTTTGATTTTTATGCAGAAAACTCTAACTCCAATTTTGAAATTGTTGATTTCCAAAATGATTTTCAATGACAAAAATTCAAATTAAATATTACAGATATCGAAGCGCTTGATCAAGAGCAGTCATTTAAAATTTATTGGCGGGTTTTACAAAACTTAGACGATGGAAAAGTTGCAAATTCCGATCTTCATTCAGCAACAGTTGCTTATAATCGTCTCTCAAGTCTGTCTAATTCCTCACTAAGCAATTTTACAAGTTTAGCAAAAACCGAACTTTCAAAATTAAGACCTTATCTTATCTCTGAATTTGATAAATCACCAACAAGACAAATTGCAAAACTAACCACAGTTAGCGAATTTTTAACTAAAGTAAACTCGGCCAAATCAGCTCCTGAAGCCTCAAAAATTATTAGCCAATATTTTAATCTTGAGTCAACAATCACAAATTTATTAAGAAATAAAATTAATAAATTTGTCGATGATGATAATTTTCCCAAAAACAAATATTCAATCGAACTTATCCAAGAACCAGTTCTCAAAAATGCTTATCTTAGCAAAACTCCTTTAAAAAACATTTATCGCGCTTATTTTTTAGCAAAATTTTCAGACGATTTTGCTAAACATAACAATCAAGATATAAAATCAAGTCCTAACTTCAATTTTGCAGTAGATCTTGATTTTTCAGATACATTTTTAGATGGAAGTCTTGCAAATGACATTGAATTATCGCCTTTTTCTGACAGTGACTTCACTAATTTTAGCGATATTCATGAGCAAAGCAGTCAAAAAATCACGAGTTGAGAACTTCTAAACTATCTAAAAAATCAAGTTTTTCCTTCTTATGAAGAAAAACAAACATTTTACAAAAACTTATTGAACCAAATTTCTAATGTTCCATTATTATCAAAAATAAAATTAAAAAATTACATTTCTCGTCTAAGAAATTCTGATCTTTTTTCTAAAATAAAAATTGATTTTAATGTTAATCCTGAAATGACCCAATTTGCGCTTGAAAACAATAAGGTTGTAACTCAGTTTCATGGTAATATTGAAATTTATAATGAAAAAAATGAAATAATTGCCCAAAAACCATTTGTTCAAAATGTTGGTGACTATTCAGTTTTAGTTAAAAATATTCCTGATTTAAGTTCAAAAGTTAAAGCTGTGAATTTTGAGTTCAACCAAAAAGATGCCCAAATTTCCGAGCGAAATCCGATTCCAAAAGAAGAAATTCAAAAACTTGTAAATTCAGGCGACTTTACAAAACTAAAAAGTATTTTAGAAAATCCGCATTATTATGGGGCTAAATTTGACGAAGAAAAATTAAAGCTTTTAGTTCAAAAATATGATCTTATTCCAGTTGATGAATTAATTAGTCGTTCAAGATGAACTTTTACATATCCAGAAGAAGTTGCTGGAATTGTTAATATTTTATCGCCTGTTTTTCCATCTCAAGAAGAAATGTTAAGGTTTTATACAACTTTAGCTAAAAACGATACTGCTTTTGTTGCAAAATATTTTTTTGACTGACTAAAAGGTTTAAAATTAATTGATCCAAGCCAGTCTTGACCTGACAATCTTGATAATTTAAATTTATTTAAAGAATTGGAAAAAATTAAAATTGAAAACAAAACAGGTTTTGACAATTTCTTACAAGAAAAAGACAAACAAGCTAAAAAAGACATTTGGTTAATTTCAATTAATAACAATTATTGAGCTGAAAAAGGTCGAATGCCTTATAGTTTTTATCTTCACCCAAGACTCAAAAATATTATTGATTTAATGGTTCAAAATCAACAAAACACCATTAATATTGATTATTATGTTGACCAGATAAAATCTGAATCAAGTAAAATTCAAGAAATTGACCCAACTATTGGCGATCAATATCGTTCACCAATTAAAACACTAACAGATTTTATTGTTGCTTTTTACCAAAATGTTTATTCTAATAAAACCGGTCTTTTATCTGAACCTTTAGGTGATAATTTTGACTACAAAATTAATTTTGAAATTACTAGCCCAATAGCAACAGCAACTCAATTTGAAGATGATGACAGTTCTCCGCGAACCGCTTTTTCAAGTTTTAATCATACACGCCAAAGTCAATCAGTAAGTTCTACTCAAGCTAGTGATTCTAAATCTGAACCTACAGAAAAAGTTGAGCAGGATCCAAAAGTAAATCTTAAATATTGATATGAAGTTGGCCCAGTTGATCGAAACGGAAAAATTATTTCAGTAATTTATAAAACCCAGCCAAAACAAATTGAAATTTCAACTAACAAAGACGGAATAATTATTCCTGAAGAAGTTGAAAAACTAAATAACTTTGTTGATAATTTCCGTACTACAACTCTTCCAACTTATTTAGATAATAATGATTTTAATGATCTTTGGACAAATATTAATCGTCTTGTCGGTGAAAAAGAAGATTATGTTGATATCACAGAATTGATTAAAAAATTCCCGATGTATTCTTATTTTAGTTTGCACTATCCAGAATTTGGGTTGGCAATTAAAAAAGATGTTGTTAAAAAACCGGTAGAACAAGCACTGGCAGAAGCAACAGAACCAGCAGAACCATCAGAAACAGTAGCAACGTCAGAACCAGCAGCACAATCCACAGCGTCAGCAGAAACATCAACACCCGCTCCAGCACCTGCGTCAGAACCAGCGCCAGCGCCTTCACCAGCACCCACACCAGCAGTGCCAGCACCTGCAGAACCAGCTCCAAAAACAACAGAACCAGCAGAACCAGCAGCACAAACCCCAAATTCTACTGGTCAACTTGCGGGTATTTATGAAAATTATCCAGGTATAAATACAATTAAAGTTCTTCATTTTTATGTATATAACAAGAAAAACCCGAATGAATTTTCAACTAAGCAATTGAAGTTTTTTGTATACCAAACTGATAAATCATTGCTAAATTCATAAAATTATTTACTAAAAATAGAAGGTCTATTATGAAAAATATTAAACGAAAAAATTTACTTATTGCCTCTTCGATTGTTTTTCTAAGCGCAGTTATTAGTGTTGGAATTGCCGTTCCAATTGGAAAAAATGCTTATTACAAAAATCAATCTGAACAACTTTTAAAATATTCTGATCAAAAATCAGAAGCAAAATCTTTTGTTTTAAATAGCCAAAATCAACAAGAAATTTTGCAATCCGTTAGTCAATTAAATTTAAAAGCCCAATTTGCTGATACTTTAACAGCAAAAAACGCAGTTGATTTATATTTTGATAAAACTTATAGTTTTGATCTAAACTCTTTAATTGATTTTAAACCTTTGGAAGATAAATTCCCTGGATTTAGTTTTAAATTGCTTGTACCTAAAGATAAAAAAGATTTAAAAATTGAAAATAATACACTATCTAATTTAGCGATTAATGTCCAAAACCAGCAGCAAAATATTAATTATAATGTTAAATTTGACCTAAAATTTAGCTCTCATGTTAAAAATTCTCAAATTGATCCTGATAATGTAAATGTTGTTCTTGAACTTGTTAATGATGAACTAATTAAGGACAAAACTGCAAGTGAAATTGCAATTTTGTTTAATTCTAAATTTATTCAAAACAAAAAATCTAGCTCAGATCAACAAGCACTATTAAAAACTATTGCAGAATTTGGAAGTGTTTCCTTTTTTAATAAGCAAACAAATGATTTGATTTTGCCTTTAGCTTTTGATTTAGAACCTAATTTAAAAGATAGCAAACTATTTTTTTCAAAAGTTGATGATGCAACTGGCCAAACAAATTTAGATCTTTTTTTAGTTGAAAAATATTCTAAAAAGAAATCTAAAATTGCTTTAGAATTTAAAAATTTATCAACCATTAACGAAAGTTATGCTTCTAAATTTGCACAAATTTTCAAAGATAACTACATTTTTAACGATGAAATTGCTAAATTTTTAGCTTCCTCAAATCTAACTCCACTAGATTTAATTTCAAAACCTTTGCCAGAATCAGCAAAAAACCAATCAATTTTCAAAGAACACCAACCATCTAGTCTTGATTTTTGATTTAAGCAACCTGAATCTCCAAATCAAGTTGTTCCTAAAACATCAACTCCTGATTCTGTAACCTCTGAAAGTTCAAGCGCTGATAATGCAGCTTCAACTCCTGACGCCTCAACTTCTGATTCTGGAGCTTCTAATGGTTCTGCTTCATCATCAGGCGCTGCCACATCCTCCGCGGCTCCAGCTCAACCTGTGAGTGTTTCAACTTTAATTGACAGCCCAAAAACCCCTCAGCAACAAGAAGAATCATCTGAAGGTGACGGACAAACTACTGGAAATTCTGAAAATTCAACAGCAACTCAACCTGCACAAACAGCTAACGAAGAAGCTTCAACAGCAGAAAATAAAGAACCTGAAATAGTGCAACCTCAAACCGAAGAAGTTCCAAAAGTTGAAACTCGTGAAGAAAAATTGAAAAAATCTTTTTCAGAAATTTTACATAATTTCCAAATTTCTGAATTTAAAATTCAACCAGTAAAAATTGAATTATCTAAAGAAGACCAAGCAGATCCAATTAAAAAACAAGCAATTCCGCTTAGATTAACTCTTAATGGAAATTTTGTATCAAGCGAATCTTTCCCTGGTGGTCTAAATTTTAATCCTAATAATGAATTAGAATATAGTTTCAATTTTAATTATGATATTAGCGATGAAGTTTATGGAGCTTATTTCCAAAATGCGCTTGATAATATTACAAAAACAAATCAAGATGGTTCAAGTAGTCTAAAAATTGAAAATTTAGAATTTGAAATCAAAGATACCCAGCAAATATCAGTTTTTGCAAAAACCATTGACCAAACAATTGAGCATATTAAAAATAAAAAAATTGAGCTTTCAAAAATTAAAGCAGAAACTAAACAACTTTTTGATTTACTTGACTTTGTAGCTCAAACAAAACCACAAACTAACCCAGAACCAGCTAAAATTAGCGTATCTTCTTTAGCAACTACAACTTCTTTCCAAGAAACAGAGACAACAGAGACTGAACAAAAAGAGCAAACAGAGACTGAAAAAGAAGCACAAAAACAGCCAAATCCAACTCCAAATCAAGCACCTGGACAACTACTTTCTGAACTTTTTGACAACCTACTTGCATCTAATTTACCAGATTCAAGTTCTATAATTCTTGATACAGGGTTTGAAAATGAAAAATTTGCTCTTTCTATTAGCATTTGGCTTGGAGATGAAAAATTAAAAGAAATAAAAATTCCAATTGTCAATGTATTAAAAGACAATAAACCTTTTGAATTTTTAAAAGAAGAAACTAAACTACATTTCTTTATTGATGCTGAGTCATTAATTACAGAAAATAGTGGACCAGCTACTATCGCAGCAGGTCAAACTTCAAGTCCAAACGAAAATCAAATTCCAATTAGCTCAATTAAGTCAATTGATTCCCAAAAACTTGAATTTAAAGACTATGATGATAAAAATAATCCTCTCCAAAGCGGGCACAGTTCGAAATTAAAACCTTATTTAGACTTATCGCAAGGTGGAATTTTCCTTTCGCATGATGGCCTTAAAGTTGATTTGTCTTCAAAAAAAGATGATATTAAAAATCCAACATTCGCTCTTGCTTTTAAATCTGCCCAAAACTTTTCAACCAGTCAATCACCTTTTTATTTAGTGCAGGGTTGAAAAGTAGATAAATCTGGTACACGCACTTCTTACGGTGAAGAGCAAAAAATTGATTTTGGTATCAAAATTAGACGTTATGATTATGAAAATGACAAAATTAATAATTTAGAAGTCCAAATTGGTGATGATAGTGCTGCAAATTCTAGTAAAGTACAAAAAATCGATCACCATACAGCTTTAGTTGATACTGTAACTGAAAAACAAGAAAAAGTTAACCGCTTTACTACTAGAACTATTGTTGATGAAGTTAGTGAATCTAAAAATAAATTTACTCCTGGTGTTCCTGATTTTCTTGACAACAAACAAGCAACTTCATTTGTTGTTTTTCGACTATTAGACGCAGGTGAAACAACTAAAAAAGTAATGGAATTAACTCTTTATTCTTCAATGAATAGCGATCCATATGAACCTGTTTTTAGTGTTAAAAAAACAGTAGATCTTGATTCTTCATTTAAATTTTCAGATATTCAACATTATATTTTAGGTAAACTATCAACCCAAGGAATTGGTTTCTCCGGAACTAGCGGTGCTATCCTTCTTAAATCGGCTGCAGTTTTTGAATCAGTTGAAAATGAAGACAAATCTAAATTAATTAATAAATTATTTATTGATAGATATTTTGGTCTTGATCAAAGCTAAAAACTAATATAAATATTAGTTTAAATAAAAAACATCCTACCGAGTTTCTCTGTTTGATGAATGATCTTAAAAAGTGTCCGGTTTTTTGGGCGCTTTTTTAACTTTTTATGGCAAATCCAGGAAAAATAACTATCAAGGCAAAAACACTAAATTTTAAATCTAACACTTATGAATGCAAAATCTACTTATTAATCAAATAAAGCGAACTAAAAAAGCTAAAATTTTAATTTAAAAGGCAAAATTATAAAATATTTAAACTACCTTTTTTAGTTTAAAACACTGGCAAAAATCAATTTATGGATAAAATAACAAAAACCATAAAAAATACAACTACTATTTAAACTCAATGCAAAAAGAAAACTCGTTTTTATTTGCATTGAGCCTAAAAAAA